>CAXTPM010000001.1:0-15773 GCA_964245865.1 uncultured Fimbriiglobus sp.
CGAGCGCGAGCCCGCCGGCCATGCTGATCGTCGGGACCACGGCCGGCTACCCCTGGGGGTGTTCGTGCGGTACTACCAGGGCTGGCAGGTTCGCATGATTGTCGCCGAATCGTGCCTGGCCCTGACGTTCAGCGACGGACTGAGTAAAAAATGTTGCACAATCACCTGTGAATACCGCGTCGTGCGGGGCGGGGTAGTCGTCGGGACCGTGAGTGCGCTGGAGTGGCACGGGGCGGACGGCGAGTCGGAAGCCGCAGTCTTGTTGGCCGAGGAAATCACCGACGCCGCGTTCGCGTTCGACTTCCGCGCCGTCGGGGACTCGATCCACGTGCGCAAGCCCCGGACCTCGTGGCGAGCGGACGGCCTTACCCCGCGCGAGGTGGCGGCGGTGCTAATTGGGAAGTTCGAGCCGGAGGGCAAGGCCGCCAAACTACCGACTCAGAAGTACGCCGAAGACCCGAGTATCCGCCTGAAACAGCTACTAAACCAGTTGCAAAGCTCCGGCCCGCCCTCGCCCCCGGCGCCCCGATGACCTGGGGCGAACTCGAAGCCGCACTCGCGCCGAAGTCGCAAGCCGAACTCGTGGCCCTGTGCGCCAAGTTCGCCGGGCGGACACTGCGCGACGTAATGGCCAACGCCGACCACTACGGCGACGAGGCGTTCGAGTGGTACGACGCCCTCGTCGGGGCGCTCGCCGCTGCCACCGACCCGGCCGCGACGGTGTTCCGCCGGGAACTCGCGGCCTCGAACGCCAGGGCCGTGGCGGCGGCGATCGCGCGGGCGGCGCGCACACTCGGCGTCGGGCCGAAACGCGAAGCCGCCGAGTTGGCGTGCGCGGCCGTGGCGTTCTGCCTGGACGCGAGCCTGCCGGCGCCGCCGCGGCGGGTGCTGACGCTGGCGATGCAGTCGCTGCAGGCGGCGCTAGCGGGCGAGGAGCCGACGGAGGAACTCGGGGCCCCTAGTCGATAATCTTGTTCAGCGGGAACTCCACGATCGAAGTCGCCCCCGCGCGCTTCAGGCCGGGGATCAGCTTCCGCACCTGGTTCTCGGCGAGGATGACCACCACATCGACCCACGCGGGGTCGGACAGACCCGAAATGGTCGGCTTGTGCCCCGGCGGCATCGCGGCCAGCACCTCGTCCAGCCGGGTTTTCGGCACGTTCATCATCAGGCCGACTTTGCCCTCCGCCGCCATCGCGCCCCGCAGCATCATGACGAGGTCGTCCATCTTGGCGCGCTTGATGGAGTCGCGGGCGGCATCGTGATTCGCAATGAATCGCGTCGTGCTTTGCAATAAGTCGCAGACGATGCGGAGGTTGTTCGCCCGCAGGCTACTGCCCGTCTCGGTCACTTCGACAATGGCGTCGGCCAATCGCGGCGGCTTGACCTCGGTGGCGCCCCAACTGAACTCCACCGTGGCTGTCACGCCCTGCTCGGCGAGCCAGCGGCGGGTGAGGTTCACCACCTCGGTGGCGATGCGCTTGCCTTCGAGGTCTTTCGGGGATTGGATCGGCGAGTCGTTCGGCACGGCCAGCACCCAGCGCACCGGCTTGCGGCTGACTTTGCTGAACACGAGTTCGGCGAGTTCCACCACGTCGGCGTTGTTCTCGAGCACCCAGTCGTGGCCGGTGAGGCCGCAGTCGAGGCTGCCGTCCTCCACGTAGCGCGCCATCTCCTGGGCGCGGATGAGCGTGCAGTGGATGTCGGGGTCGTCGAGCGTCGGGTAGTAACTTCGGCTGGCGAAGGTGAGCTGGTACCCCGCCTTGCGGAACAGGTCGGCGGTGGCGTCCTGCAGGCTGCCGGCGGGGATGCCGAGCTTGAGGAGGGGTTCGGGGGTGGGGGGCATGTGGGTGGCTCGGGGGGGGCGTGGGCGGGTGGGGGTAGTTTATTGGCTGGCGGAAGAGACCTCACCCCCCTCTCCCTCTCCCAAAGGAGAGGGGGTGAGCGTGACTCGTTGCGTCAAGCAGTGGCGTGTCTAGTAGATGATGCCCGCCCGCGCGCTCACCCCCTCTCTTTTTGGGAGAGGGGGAGGGGGGTGAGGTCTCTTCCCCCGGCCCTATACTGTCCCCGCCTATTCCCCCGGAGAGCGCTCGGCCCATGGCAACCTCGGACCCGGCCCCGCCCGCCGCGTGGACCGTCAAGCGGCTCCTGGATTGGACCGTGCCGTTCCTGCGCAAGCACCACATCGAAAGCCCCCAAACCGAGGCCCGCACGCTGCTCGCGCACGTGTTGGGCGTGCCGGCCATCGAGGTGATCGTCCGCAGCAGCGACGAGCCGACGGAGGCCGAAAAGACCCGCTACCGGGAGCTAATCCAGAAGCGCGTGGCCGGCACCCCGACGGCGTACCTCACGGGGCAGCGCGAGTTCTTCATCCTGCCGTTCGCGGTGTCCCCGGCGGTCCTGATCCCGCGTCCAGACACCGAAACGCTGGTGGTGGCCGCGCTCGACTTGCTGAAGGGCAGGGCGAACCCGATGGCGCTCGACCTCGGCACCGGGTCGGGCTGCATCGCGGTTTCGCTCGCCAAGCGGAACCAGTCGCTGACGGTCGATGCGGTCGATGTCTCGGCCGAGGCACTGGCCGTGGCCCGTGGCAACGCCGAGCGGAACGGCGTGGCGGCGCGCGTCAGCTTCCTCGAAGGCGACTGGCTCGCGGCGGTGCCGGCGGGGAAGCGCTACGACCTGGTGGCGAGCAACCCGCCGTACATCGCCACCGCCGAGATTGCCACGTTGGATGCCGGCGTGCGCGACTTCGAGCCGAAGCTCGCCCTCGACGGCGGCCCCGACGGCCTAGCGTTCTACCGACGCTTGGCCGAGGGCGCCGCCAATGTGCTAGCCCCCGGCGGCTGGCTGGCGGTCGAGGTCGGCTACACGCAGGCCGGCGCGGTGCGCGAGTTGTTCGCGGCGGCGGGGTTGGTGGTGGGGAAGACGCACAAGGATGGGGCGAACATCGAGCGCGTGGTGACGGCGCGGGCGGGGTAAGGCATCAGCGTGGGCGCGCCGACGACCGTGAGCCGTCCAGCCCGATCAGCATCGTTCGCGTCGAGGTAACGGATACCCACCAAAACCGCCACCCGTTACGGTTGCGGCGTGATGCGGAGCGCGAAATAGCCTGACCAGACGTATGTGAGTCAGAGTACGACATCGCGCGGCGCCCCTCGCGCGATTGGCTACTGCACTTTCTTCTTACGTAGCCTCCGTCCGCATCTCGCTCTCCCCGCCACCGTCCCGCCTCGTCGGCGCGGCCCTGCTCATCCAGGTGGTCGGCGTACACCAACTGGCCCAGCCGCGTCGAGGTGTCGAACGTCATACGGCCTCGCGGAACAGGGGGTGCGGCCAGGGCAGCACGGCGAGCCAACTGCACATCACGGTGCCGACGGGTTCGATCTCCATGCCCTCGGCGCGGCCGTCGCGCACGAACTCGTGCAGCCGGCCGGTGTTGGCGACCCACGCCGCGCCCTTCAGGGTGAGTTCGCGCGGGCCATCGACCGACACCAGTTCGCCGACCCAGTAGTCGGTGACGGTGCGGACGAAGTACGACTGGCCGGGGGCGAGGTCCATGAGGGGCAGTGTAGGGCGGGGGCGAGTTTCCGGCGAACGGGGCACTCACCCCCGCACGCTAGCCGGGGCGCGAGCGCTGCATCACGGCCCGCACGCGGCGCAGGAGTTCGGCCGGCGCGAACGGCTTGGCGAGGAAGTCCTCGGCGGCGAACTCCGAGCCGGGCGCGCCCTCCTCGTCGCCGGGGTAGCCGCTCATGAACAGCACAGGCGTGCCCGGCAGCAGCGCGCGGAGTTGCCGGGCGAGCGCGCGGCCGTCCTGCTCAGGCATCAGCACGTCGGTGAGGATCATGGCGATCGGCCCGCCGCGAGCCGTTACCAGCGCCAGCGCCGCCGGGCCGCTCTCGGCGGCGAGGACGGTGTAGCCGCCGGCCTCCAGCACCAGGCGCGCGAGGCCGCGCACCCCCTCGTCGTCCTCCACGAGGAGGATCGCGGGGGCGACCGGCGAGTCGGGCGCGGCCGGCCCCTCGTCGGCCACGGTCGGCGGCGCGGGGCGGCGGCGGGTCGCGGGCAACTCGATCTCGAACGCCGTGCCGCGCCCGACCTCCGACTCGCAGCGGATCGACCCGCCCAGGGTCTGCACCGCGCCGTACACCGTGGCCAGCCCCAGCCCCGTCCCCTGGCCGATCGGCTTGGTGGTGAAGAACGGCTCGTAGATGTGCGCCAGGGTCTCGGCGCTCATGCCCGAGCCGGTGTCCGCGACGCGCAACAGCGCCCGCCCCTCGGCGCCGCGCCCGGTGGTGATCGTCACCGTCCCCGAGTCGGCGATCGCGTCGCGGCCGTTGAGTGCGAGGTTCAGCACGACCTGTTCTAAGAGCGCCGGCTCGCCGAGCACCCACGGCGTGGCGGGGTCGGCCTCGACCACCAGCGCGGTGCGGTCGCGCATCAGCCGCGCCAGCAGCTCGCCGGTGGCGAGCACCAGCGCGCCGAGGTCGAGCGGGCGCGGGGCGACGAAGCGCTGCCGCCCGAACACTAGCAGTTGCCGGGTGAGGGCCGCGGCGCGGTCCCCGGCGGCGGCGATGCCGCGCGCCAGGCGCGCCGACTCGCTCCCCGCCGGCAGTTCCACCGCCAGGAGTTCCGCGTTGCCGTTGATCGCGGTCAGCAGGTTGTTGAAGTCGTGGGCGATGCCCCCGGCCAGGCGCCCGATGGCCTCCAGCCGCTGCCCGCGCTCGACCCGCTCTTGGAGGCGCCGGCGCTCGGAGATGTCCCGCGCGATGGTCAGCACGCGCCCGTCGGGGCCGGCGCGCACGCTCACCTCGATGGGGGTGCCCCCCGCGCCCCCGCCGCCCTCCGACGCCACGGCCAGCTCGTAGGGGCAGCCCCCCTTGCTCACCCGGCTGAGGCGGGCGGCGTCCTCTGCGCCGGGGGCGAGGAACTCGGCGACCGGGCGCCCCAGCCCGCGCTCGCGCGACACCCCGAGCAGCACCTCCGCGGCGGGGTTGAGTTCGAGCAGCACCCCCGCGGAGTCGGTCTCCCAGATCGCGTCGGCGGCGTTCTCCACGAGGTCGCGGTAGCGGGCGTTCACCGCGGCCTCGCCCTCCAGCGCCTCGCGGACGCGCGCGGTCTGGCGCGCCACCCGGCGCTTGAGCGACAGCGCCCACGCGGCGGCGGCGACCAAGAGGCCCACCGCCCCGCCCGCGGCCACCTTGAGCCGGCCGTCAGACCAGAACGGTTGTGCGGGCAGCGACAGCACGACCAAGTCGTCCGGGCCGCGCAGCCAGACCGCGAACCCCCCCGGCGCGTCACCGCTGGGGTGGAAGTCGCTCGCCACCCCCGCCAGACTCAGCCGCGCGCCCGGCGGCAGCTCGGCCCACTCGGGCGCCACGCTCTCGTCGTACAAGACATCAAAGCGCGTCGCCCCGCAGCGCGCCGAGATCGCCGCGAGCCGGTAGCCCAGCCGCCGCACCTCCACCGCCTCGGCCTCCAGCCGCACCAGTTGCGAGTCGGAGTTGCCCAGCGCGAGGTCGGCGGCGGACGCCGGGCGCGGCTCGGGCGCCGGGCCGGGGCCGAGGACTTCGACCGTCGCCGCGTCGAGCGACATGCGGCTCCTGACGATTTCCAACTGCCCCGAGGCCGCGACCCGGTCGCCGACCGCCACGCGCACCGCCTGGGGGACCGCCGCCATGATCCCGGCCGTGCCGTCCTGGAGGAACACGACCGTGCCCGGCTTGTTGTGGTCGGCCACCACGCCGGTGACGACCCCCTCGACGCGCACCCCGCGCCCGGAGATCGGCTCGGGGGTGTAGGACATCAACTCGTCGATCCGCCGCACCGGCGTGCCGGCCGGCGCCTCGGGCCTCACCTCGGGGGGGGCGGCGCAGCGGACGGTCGGCGCGTGCCGCACCACGCGCCCCTCGAACCCCGCCACTAGCACCCCGCGCGCCCGCACCACCCGGCCCACGAGCCGCGCCGCGTCGGGCAGCGGCGGGTACACCTCGATCGCGGCGGTGCCGTAGGGCGTGCGCGCCGCGAGCGCGGTGAAGCCCGGCCCGGACTCGGCCGACTCGACCCGCGCCCAGACCACCACCAGTTGCGAGTCGAGCCAGCGCGAGTTGGCCAGAGTAAGGTCATACGACACCGCCGCCGGCGCGGGGGCGCCCGGCTCCGGCTGCGGGGCGGCGGCGAGGTCGAGTGCCGGCGCGAAGCCCCCCGCGCCGCTAGTCCCATCGAGGCGCACCCCGCGCCCGGCCTGGGGCACCGCGAAGCCGCCCGCGCGGACGAGCACCCCGGCCGTGGCGTCTTGCACGAAGAACGTGCGCCCCGCCGGGTCGGCGAAGGTGACGACGCCGCTGAGGCGCACGGGCCTCCGCTCGGCAACCTGCTCGGGACCGAGGCGCCTCAGCGCCGCGGCGGTGTCGAGGGGCGCGGGCGGACTCAAGAGTGTGAAAAGTAGGACGAGCCACGCCGCCATGAACGCTCCCGCCGGCGAGTCCCCGGCTCATCTCCGGCCGGCCGGGGCGCGTCGGCCCCGACTCCGGCCCAAGACTAGCACGAGAATCGGGGCGCGTCGGCCACGCGCCTCGGCCCCCTACTTCGGCCCCGCCGCCACCCGCGGCGTGAAGTACGCCAGCGTGCGCTTTAGCCCCTCCTCGCGCCCCACCTTCGGCTCCCAGTTCAACAGCTTGCGGGCGAGCGTGATGTCGGGCTTGCGCTGCTTGGGGTCGTCCGGCGGCAGCGGGCGCTTGACGATGGCGGACTTCGAGCCGGTGAGCTTCAGAATCTCCTCGGCGAACTCGCGGATGGTGATTTCCGACGGGTTGCCGAGGTTCACGGGGTGCGCGTAGTCGGCGTGCAACAGCGCGTAGATGCCGTCCACGAGGTCATCGACGTAGCAGAAGCTCCGAGTTTGTTGGCCCTCGCCGTACACGGTGAGCGGCTCGCCCCGCAGGGCTTGGCCGACGAAGTTGGGCAGGACGCGGCCATCATCCAGGCGCATGCGCGGGCCGTAGGTGTTGAAGATGCGCACGATGTGGGTGCGCACGCCGTGCTCCCGGTGGTAGGCCATCGTCATCGCCTCGGCGAATCGCTTGGCCTCGTCGTACATGCTGCGCTCGCCGACCGGGTTGACGTTGCCCCAGTACGATTCGGTCTGCGGGTGGACCGCCGGGTCGCCGTACACCTCCGAAGTGCTGGCCAAGAGGAAGCGCGCGCCGTGGGCCTTGGCGATGCCGAGCGCCACGTGGGTGCCCAGGCTCCCGATTTTCAGCGTCTGGATACTCGACTTCACGTAGTCGATGGGGCTGGCGGGCGAGGCGAAGTGTAGCACGTTGTCGACGAGGCCATCGACGAACAGGGGTTCACTGGCGTCGTGGACGATGATCTTAAACTTGGGGTGGGTGCGCAGGTGCTCGATGTTCACCGGGCGCCCAGTGATGAAGTTATCGACGCACACGACCTCGTGGCCGTTGGCGAGGAACTTCTCGCACAGGTGGCTGCCGACGAAACCCGCCCCGCCGGTGATCAGCGTCCGCATCGGTAGTCCCTGGTGACTGATGGAGTGCGGGGGTAGTTTAGGGGACTGCGGAAGTAGGAGAAGGGTTTTTCGCCGCAGAGGCGCGGAGAGCGCGGAGGGAAAAGAAGCAAGTCAGAAGATGAGATTTTGTTTTCGGAACACAACTCCGTTCTTCTTTCCCTCCGCGCTCTCCGCGCCTCTGCGGCGAAAAACCCTTCTCCTACTTCCGCAGCCGGCGTGTCGGCCCCGGCGGCACCTCGACTTCCGCCAGCGGCAGTGTGCTCAAATCCGTGCCGAAGTCCGGCGTGGCGTCGGCGTGGGTGGCCCACCAGTCGTTGGCCCGATGCGCGGTCCAGTCGGCCGCGCAGGCGCACTGGGAGAGCGCCTCGGCCAGCTCGGCGGCGCCGCCGAAGCGCTCCGACGGCGACTTCGCCAGGCAGCGCTTGAGCACGCGGCGCACGTCGTCCGGGGTATCGGGGGCGAAGTTCACCACCGGCGGGGGCGGCTCGTTCACCACCGCTAAGAGTGTCTTCATCGGGTTGTCGCGGTGGAACACCTCGCGCGCGGTCAGCAGGAAGTACGCCACGCTCCCCAGGCTGAATAAATCGCTGCGGCCGTCGAGGGCCATCCCCGAAGCCTGCTCGGGACTCATGTACTCGGGGGTGCCGACGATCAATCCTTCGCGCGTGATTTTGGAGTCCGGCTCGATCTCGTCACTCAAGCTGTGGACTAGCCCGAAGTCGAGGACTTTGACTTGGTCGTGCGGGCTGCCGTCGGGGAACACCACCACGTTCGACGGCTTGATGTCGCGGTGGACTAGGCCGTGGCGGTGGGCCTCGTTGAGCGCGCCGCAGATTTGCCGCATCAGGTGCACCACCCGCGCGGGGTGCTGCGGGCCGAAGCGCAGCACGAGGTCTTCGAGGCTCAGTCCCGGCAGGTACTCCATCACGTAGTAGAACGTCCCGTCGTCGGCGCGGCCGTAGTCGTAAATCTTGACCGTGTTGGGGTGCATCAACTGCACGGTCGCTTGCACCTCGCGCTCGAAGCGGCGAATCTGCTCGGGGTTGTTCAGGTAGCGGGGGTGGATGCGCTTGATCGCGCACGGGCGCTTCAGCAAGTGGTGCTCGGCCAGGTAGACTTCGCCCATGCCGCCCTGGCCCAACTTGCGCTTGAGGCGGTACTGCCCCAACTCGCGCACTGCTTCGAGGGCCGTTTGCACCTCGCGGCGCAGTGCCTCGGTCTTGGCGGTGCCGAAGATACTCAGGCCCGACGCGGCGCCCAGGAGCGTGACCGAGATCGCAAACAGGGGCAGGGCGTTCTGCCGCGTGGGGGGGTGAACCGCACTCGCCACGATGCTAATCAGGATTGCCGCCGCGACCATTCCCAGCGTGATGCCGACGCCGCGCCAGAGAGTGTTGGGCACGAGCACGCCGTGGAAGACGATGAGCACGAACCAGTTGATGTGGATCAGGGCCGCCGCCGCGAGCACGGTGGTCTGGGCGAGCTGGTCGCGCAGCGGCTCCCCGGCCGGCCCCGGCGGCGCGCCCGCCGCGAGGCCGGCCCGCTCGAACCCCGCGTCGAAGGGCGAGGCGGTGAGCAGCGCGAAGTGCCAGTAGGCGAAGAACACCGCCATCAGCCCGAACACCGCGATCTCCAGCACCCGCAGGGTTTGCTCCGACAAGGGCGGCGCCCAGACCAGGTACCCCGCGCACGCCGCGAGGGCGGCGAGGGTCAGGCTGGCCAGCGCCACGCCGGTCCACCCCACCGTGTTACGGCCCAGCAGTTGAATGAAGTTGGTCGCGCTGCACAAGAGCAGGAACGCGAACGGCACCAGCGCGATCAGGCAACACAGGGCCAGGCGGCGGTGGAAGAGAGTCCGCTGCGCGGGGTCGAGCCGACCCCCCCTGGGGACCGCCGCGCCGGGGGGCGCGAGGCTGAAGCGCGGCGCGGCGGCGAGAGTGTAGTCGGTACTGGCGGCGCTCTCGCCTAGCGGCGCCGCGTCGCCCGCCCCCAGGCGGAGGGTGCGGCGCGGCCCAGGCGACGGGGGGGCGTTCGACGCGCTCGACATGCACGGTGGCCCAGGGGAGGGGGCGGGTAGTATACGGAAGGAAGAAAAGTGTGAAGTGAGAAGAGTGAAGTGCGAAACGGAACCCGCAGACGACCCCCAGCGGGCTGCTCCGGCCTCCCCTTCGCACTTCACACTTTTCTTCCTTCCGGTCGTGCCGGTAATGTGGGCGGCGGTTGCCGGCTGGGCAAACTTTGCGGTCGGGTCGCCGGGGCTTGACCGAATCTACACAATAGACTTCCAGCCCGGACGAGTCCCATCGCTTCCGCAGACGCACACCCCCGCTAGGTGCCCCCTTCTATGCTCCGAACGCTCTTGATGCTCGCCGGGTTCGCCGGCGCGTCGGCCCCCCTCGGGGCACTCGCCCCGCTCCCTGAAGACGCGCCGATGCCCCGCCGGGTGCCGGCCGAAGACCCCAAGCCCGCCGAGCCGAAGCCCTCCGACCCCAAGCCCAAGACCCCGCGCGGCCCGAAGGGCGACCCCGCGCCTAAGACCGGCGACGCCGAGACGCCCACCGCGCCGGGCGCCAAAGCCGCGGCCAAGGAGGAGGGCGGTAAGCTGCCCAAGTACGACAGCGTGATCCCCGCGGATGCTAAGACCACCGCCGGGCTGTTCGCCGTCCACCGCGTCAAGAACAAGGCCGGCGGCGACGACAAGGTGTACTTCGAGATTCCCGCCGACAAGCTCGGCAAGCTGATCATGATGCGCGCCGAAGTCTCGCGCGGCCCCGCCGGCGGGAGCTTCAACGGCCAGGAGTTGGGCAAGAAGTTCGTCAAGCTCGAGCGCCGCGACAACAAGATTCTCGTCATCGAGGCCGAGTTCGACAAGCGCTCCGGCAAGGACACCGCCGACGCGGTCGAATCGACCGGCGTGGAGCCGATCATCGGCACCCTGGCCGTCGCCGCCGAGGGCAAGGACCGCTCGATGGTCGTGCAGGTCGATGCGCTGTTCCTCACCGACCCCCTGGACCTCGGCGCCCGGCGTGCCGGCGGCGGGGCGGGGTCGATCAACCAGCAGGACTCGTTCCTCACGGACGTGAAGTCGTTCCCGACCAACATCGAAGTCCGGGCGCAGCTCACCTTCCGCGGCGGTGGCCTCGGCGCCCCTGGGCTGCCCCCCGGACTCGGCGGCGGCGCGAGCGCTAAAACGGCGGTCGTGCATTACTCCGTACTTGCGATGCCCGAAACCCCGATGGCGCCGCGCCTCTTCGACCCCCGCGTCGGCTTCTTCACCGAAGGCTTCCGCGACTTCAGCGCCAAGCGCACCTGGAGCGAAGACAAAGAGTACATCACCCGCTTCCGCCTCGAAAAGAAAGACCCCTCCAAAGAGGTCTCCGAGCCGGTGAAGCCGATCACGTTCTACGTCGCCAAGGAGGTGCCGGAGAAGTACCGCGAGGCGATGAAGAAGGGGATCGAGGACTGGAAGCCGGCGTTCGAGAAGGCGGGCTTCAAGAACGCCATCGTGGCCAAAGACCCGCCGACCAAGGCCGAGAACCCCGACTTCGACCCCGAGGACGCGCGGTTTAGCGTCATCCGCTGGGTCGCCGAGCCGATCGAGAACGCCTTCGGGCCGCACGTGGCCGACCCGCGCTCCGGCGAGACGATTAGCGCCCACGTCGTGATGTACCACGACATCCTCAAAATCCTGCACATGTGGTACTTCGTGCAATGTAGCGCCGTCGATGAGCGCGCCCGCAGCTTCCCGTTCCCGGACGACTTGCAGCAAGAACTCGTGCGCTACGTGGTCGCCCACGAGGTCGGCCATACGCTGGGGCTGCGGCACAACCACCGGGCCTCGCAGGCTTACACCGTCGAGCAACTGCGCGACCCGAAGTTCGTTGAGAAGAACGGCAACCTCGCCTCAATCATGAGCTACGGCCGCTACAACTACGTCGCACAGCCGGAAGACAAGATCGCGGCCAAGGACTTGATCCCCAAGCTCGGGCCTTACGACCTGTTCGCCATCGAGTACGGCTACAAGCCGCTGCCCGACGCCAAGACGCCGGAGGCCGAGAAGGCCGCGCTGGATGAGATCGCCAGCCGGCAACTCAAGGAGTCGAACCTCCGCTTCGGCGGCGAGGACGGGCCTTCGACCGTAGACCCGACGGTCATCACCGAGAACATCGGCTCGGACGCGGTGAAGGCGACCGAGCTGGGTTATAAAAACCTCGAGCGCGTGTTCGGCTACCTGGTGAAATCGACCACGGCCAAGGGCGAGGACTTCGAGACGCTGCGCACCGCCTACGGCGCGCTCAACCAGCACCGCCGGCTGTGGATGGGGTCGGTGATCAAGCAAGTCGGCGGCGTGGTCGAGAGCCGCACCCTGGGCGACGGCGGCGAGCAGTTCAGCCGCATCCCGAAGGAGAAGCAGAAAGAGGCCGTCGAGTTCATCCTCAAGCACGGCTTCCACGCCCCGAAGTCCGCGCTCGACCCGCAGGTGATTAACACCCTGAAGTTCGCGGCCGTCGCGGGGGACGTGATCAGCTTCCAGACCGGCACCCTCCGCGGCCTGCTGTCGGCGCAGCGCCTCAACCGCCTGCTCGACATGGAAGTGCTGCAGGGCGACAAGGCGTACACCATCGCCGAACTGGTGAGCGACGTGCAGGGCGGCGTGTTCGAGGAGTTGAAGGCCGACGCCCCGAAGGTCGATCCGCTGCGGCGCAACCTGCAGCGCGCGTACTTCGACATTCTCAAAACCGAATTCGACCCGCAACCCCAGGGCGGCGGGCTGACGCTGAACATCCCGCGCCGAGGGCCGATCAGCATCGACGAGGCGCCGGCGCGCAGCCTGGAGTTGCGCGCGGTGGCGCGGATGCAACTGCGCGAGCTGAAGAAGCAACTCGACGCGGCCATCCCGAAGGCGAAGGACACTGCCACGAAGTTGCACCTGAGCGACCTGAGCGAGGAGATCGACGCGGTGTTCGCGGCGCGACGGAAGTAGACGCCGGGCGAGAGTGAAGTAGAGAAGCGGCCCGCCGGGAGCGATTCCGGCGGGCCGTCTCGCGTTCGGGGGAGTAATCATGCCCTACATCAACGTGCAGATCACCCGCGACGGCGTGACGGCCGAGCAGAAGGCCCGACTCGTCGCCGGCACCACGGACAGCCTCGTGCGCGTGCTGGGCAAGCGGCCCGAAGACGTTCACATCGTCATCGACGAGATCGACCCCGAGAACTGGGGCTACGCCGGGGTGCCGACCACCGATTACCGCGCCCGCCGCGCGCCGAGGGGGGACTCGCCGGCCGGTGCCTGACCGCGCACGCGGCCCCAGTTAAGCTAGTATTGGGGAGTGCCCCGTCCACCGACGCGCCCCGGAGACTCTCGCATGGCTAACGAATTACCGCCTAGCAGCCTGCCGCCCGGCCCCGAAGGCGCTCCCTTCCCCGTCGAGCGGCCTCACCCCGACCTGTTGGAGTGGGCGCGCCAGACGTTCGACATGGAGGAGTTCATGGCGGGCGTCCGCGAAATCGAGGCGGGCCGCGGGCTGCGCCTGGAGGACTTCATCGACGAACTCGAAGCGATCGTGCGCGGCTCGTGAGTGCCGCCACGGATAAGGCGGCGCCTTACCGCGTCTCGTACACGGATCGGGTCCAAGACCGGCTGCGCGAGCTGACGTTCGCCGCACTAGCGCGAGGCGAGGGCGCGGCGTTCCTCCTCGTACTCAGGGAGTTCGACCGCAGGCTGCACATCTACCCGCAGTTCGGCGACCCGCTCTCGGACTTGGTGGCCGAAGTCGGGCAAGTGCGCCTCGGACTCGTGCCGCCCTTGTCGATGCGCTACGGGGTATTCGAGGCACGGCGGGAGGTCATGGTCGCCGCCTTGCCGGTGCTGCTGTCGCGCCGAGGCGCCGAGTAGCCGGCGAGTCACCCCCGCCGCCCCTTGCCGCGCTTCACCACCCGCGGCGGCGCCGGCTTGGGCCGCGGCGCCTCCCCCACGCTCACGCCCTCGCTCCCCTTCGCCAGCCTCAAGTCGAGTTGCCGCTTCGGCAAATCGACGCGCACCACTTCGACGCGCACGCGGTCCCCGAGTCGGAAGCGGCGGCGCGTGCGGCTGCCGTAAAGCGCGTGCCCGGCCTCGTCGTGGACGTAGTAGTCGTCTGTGAGGCTCGCCACGCTGACTAGCCCCTCGGCGGGGAACTGCACCGCTTGCGCGAAGAAACCGTACTCCGCGACGCCGGTAATCACCGCGTCGAGCTGCTCGCCGACGCGGGACGCCATGTACTGCAAGATTTTGAGCTTCACCAGTTCGCGCTCGGCTTGCTCGGCGCGCCGCTCCATCTTCGAGCAGTGGGCGCCGAGTGCTAGTAGCTCCGCCTCGTTCCCGGCCACTTTGCTGGTGGTCAGCCAGCGCGCGAGTTGCCGGTGGACCACGAGGTCCGGGTAGCGGCGGATCGGGCTGGTGAAGTGGCAGTAGTGAATGCTCGCCAGCGCGTAGTGCTCGTCGGGCACCGGCGAGTAGTTCGCTTGCTTGAGGCTGCGGAGCAGGGCGAAGTGGACCGCCGCGCGCTCGGGCTTCTCGGCACTGTCCGCGAGGACGCGCTGCAACTCGAAGCGGTCCTGCGAGCGGCGGATCGGGTAGCCGAGCATGCGGGCGAACTCGGCGAAGTCTTCGAGCTTTTCTTCCTTGGGCGCCGGGTGCACGCGGCGCAGGAACGAGACTTCGAGCGAGGTTAAGTGTTCGGCCACGGCCTCGTTCGCGGCCAGCATGCATTCTTCCACCAGCGAGTGGCTGAACTCGTTCGGGGCGAAGTGCGCCCCCGACACGCGCCCTTCAGCGTCGTACTCCAACTCCGCGGCCGGCATCGTCAGTTCCAGCGACCCCCTGGCGGTGCGGCGGGCGCGCAAGCGCTTGGCCAGGTCTTCCAGGCCGCGCAGCGTCTCGATCACGTCCGCGCCCAACTCCGGCGGCGACACCGGCGGGGCGGCGTGCAGGCCGTCGAGCACGCGCTGCACCTCGGCGTAAGTGAAGCGCTTGCGGTTGCGGATCACGCCCCGCGCGAAGCTCGCCGCCCCCTTCTTGAGTCCCCCGGTGGCCTTGCCGTTGCGCTGCGGCGCGGCGGGGTGGTACTCCATCCGCACCGTCTGCACGTAGCGGTTGCGGCCCTCTTGCAGGCTCGCCAGGCCGTTGGAGATGATCTCCGGGAACATCGGGATCACCCGCCCCGGCAGGTAGATACTCGTGGCCCGCCGCTTCGCCTCGGCGTCGAGCGGCCCGCCCTGCTTGGCGAAGTGCGCCACGTCGGCGATGTGGACTGTGAGGGTAACCGTGCCGCTGTCGGGGTCGCGGTGGAAGCTGAGGGCGTCGTCGAAGTCGCGCGCGTCGGCCGGGTCGATGGTAATCACGCAGTCGCGGGTGAAATCGACCCGGCCGTCGAAGTTCGCTTCGTCGAACAGCTCGGCCTGCGTGCGCGCCTCGGCGAGTGCGGCCTCGGGGAACGCTTCGGGCAGCCCGAACGCGCGGATCACAGTCATGAGGTCAACGCCCGGCTCGTGCCCCGGCCCCAGCACCTCGGTGACGACCCCCTCGCCGCGCGTGGTCGCGGTCGGGAAGCGGACTAGCTCCACCACGACTTTATCTTGCGGCTTCGCCCCCTTCGCCCCAGGGTCGCCGACCGCGACCGAGTGGACGAACACCGTGCCGTCGATGCGCACCAGCGCCTCGCCGGCGCGCTCGAAGTAGGTGCCGACGAACGTGCGCGTGGCCCGCGTGAGAACGCGCACCACCTTGCCCGACGCGCCGCGCGCCTTGCCCGAGGCGCGGGTGAGTTTGACCATCACCTCGTCGCCCGGCGAGGCATCCAAGTGGTCGCCGTCGCGGACGAGAATCTCCGCGCCGGTCGCCTCGCTCGGCAGGTGCGGCCTCACGAACGCCAGCCCCGCGCCGCTGCGGCGAAACAGGCCGATGGCCGAGCCGTGGGCATCGACCTTTTGGACGGTGCTCGCCCGGCCGACTTCGACCTGCCCGTCGCGGATGAGGCTCCGCAGCACGCGCCGGAACTCGGCGTAGTCGCCATCGGACGTGATGTCGAGGCGCTTGGCGAGCACCTTGGGCTTCACGGGCGTGTAGCTCGGCCGGCCGAGGCGGTCGAGGATGCGGCCGGCGAGGTCGGGCGAGTCCACGGCGATGTCCTCGGGGAGAAGAGAAGACTTTCACCACAGAGGGCACAGAGGAGAAAAGCACGAGTAAGAGGAAGAATTTTGATTT
>CAXTPM010000001.1:15783-17136 GCA_964245865.1 uncultured Fimbriiglobus sp.
GGCGAGTCCATAGCAGCCAGGGGGTGAGCGGTTGTCTTGTCTTGTCCCCTCCCCCTCGGGGGGAGGGGACAGGAGAGGAGCCGCAAATTAGTCGTAACTCTCCGGCCGCTCTCCGGGCGACTCGCCCGGCGCGCCGCCCTTATAGAAGCGCCGTTGCAGCGTCCCATTATACGGGGTCCACGCGCTCGTACCCGCGCGGTCCTCGCGGATGTCGCGCAGCACCATGTGCATGCGCGTGTCGAGCCAATCGACGGCGTGGACCAGCATCGCCTCGGGGGTCATCGGCACCTTCGGGCTGCCGTGCTCGAGGCTGCCGTGGTGGCTGAGGATCAGATGCTTCAGCCGCAGCACGAGTTCGCGCGGCGGCGGCTCGCCCAGCAGTTCCGCGGCCTGCGGGAGCTTGGCGTTGAGCAGTTCGAGGCCGAGGGCAATGTGCCCGACCAGTTGCCCCTCATCCGAGTAGCCGAACGCGCGGTCGTAGGTCAGCTCGCGGACCTTGCCCAAGTCGTGGAGGAACACCCCCAGAACGCACAGGTCGCGGCCGACGCCGGGGTAGAGGGGGGCGAGGCGATCAACGCCTTCCATCATGGTGACGACGTGTTCGAGTAGTCCACCCGTCGTGGCGTGATGCAACTTGACCCCCGCCGGGCACGCCATGATGCCGGCCATGAGCGGGGCGTCCATCAAAACGACTTCCGCGATCGCCCGCAGCGGCGGGTCGCTCAAGGACAGTAGGAACTGCCGCAGCCGGGCCTCAAGCTGCGCCACGGGGGTGCCGGGCGTCGAGCGGTACTCGGCCGGGTCGATCCCTGCCGCGTCGGCCTTCTCGAAGCGCGTCAGCACCGCCTGCAAGGAACCCTGGAAGTTCTGCACCTTGCCGTCCACTAGCAGGTAGTCGCCGTTGGCGAAGCTCGCAAACTGCGCCTCGCCGGCGTTAAACAGGCGCGCGGGGAGTGTGCCGGTGCGGTCGCGCAGGTCGAGCTGCACGAACGGCACGCCGTTGCGGTTCACTTTGAGTTGCTTTTCGATCGCCATGAACACGGCGCGCTCGAGCGGGTCGCCGTCGCGCAGCGACTCGACGGGCTTGCGCGGGGCGGCTAGGGCGGTCGGTTCGGTCGGAGTCATGCGTAGCGGCTCGCGGTGGTTCGATCCGGTCCATCTTAGCGGGCCAGTGCCGGCGACGCCCAAGAACTAGCCGCCGACTGCGGCCGAGTTGGGCAGCGGCCGGGGATGAACCACGCCCCCGCGCAAGTCGTCGGTGGGGCGCGAGTTGCGGGGTTCCGCGGCGAATTGTGCCGAGTTCCGGCGGGGCCGGGCGGAGTCAATCGACGCCGCCTCGCGATCATGCCCATC
>CAXTPM010000001.1:17146-18026 GCA_964245865.1 uncultured Fimbriiglobus sp.
CGGAATCGCCGCGCTCGCGGCCGGATTTCCGCGCGGCGGCACCGAAAATGGACTTGCACACCTGCGAGACGGCTGCTAGAAGCCTGACACGCTCAAACGTTGCCGCGGGCCACTTCACCCGATCCGACCCGCGGTACTGGCCCGGATAGCCGAGACCACCGACTCCAACCCTCTCCGGGGGTCGGCGCCGCCTCCCCGATCCGATTTCGTTCCGCCCACCGACGCGGCTTCGCGCGCCCAACTTGTGTGGCGCCGGGGCCGGCCCGCGCACCCATTCCCACAGAACGGGGCGGGCGAGGGAGTCTGATGACGAGTCCCGAACTCCTCGTGGCCGCAATGCTGCTGACCATCCCGCCGGGCAACCCGTGCGCGACCCCGAGCGCGGCCGACTGGCCGGGGCTGCGCGACGCGGTGGTTCAGGTGGCGATCGAGCGGGAGATTCTCGACCCGCGCGAGGCCCGCGAGGCGCGCACCTACTTCGTGCGGCCCGAGGACTTCTGCGGGGATGTCAACATGCTCCGGCGGCGCTCGCGCGAACTCGAAGGGGCGCCGATGCTGGCCGACGCGCGGCGCCTGCCGCCGGACGCGGTCGCGCTCGAACTCGTGAAGTTCAACCGGGCGTACCACAAGCACGTCGAGGCCCGCTGCCAGCACGAGACCGACCGGGCGGCGGCCCTGCAGGTGGTGCTCGAGGAGAACCAGCACCTGTACCGGGTCTGGGACGCGGTACGCGACGCGAAGCGCGACAACTGGTACGTCACCAACCGCCGGCAGAGCCTGCGGAGGCTGCGCGACCTGGTGGGCGAGGAGGCGTTCCGCCGCGGCGAGCTGCCGCCGGCCGTGCCGACGTGGCGCTTCGTGGCGGCGGAGTAGGGGCGGC
>CAXTPM010000001.1:18036-30498 GCA_964245865.1 uncultured Fimbriiglobus sp.
CGCGCGGCGGCTGGGTGCAGGGCTTCGCCGTCGCCATGGTGGCCGGCGCCACCAAGCAGGACATCGACCGGACGATCGGCGTGCACCCGACGAGCGCCGAGGAATTCGTGACCATGCGCAGCCGCACCCGGGTCGCGGGCCTGGCCCAGGCGGCGGAGTAGGGGCGGCGCCGCAATCCCGGCGCCCGGCGGGCGAACCCCCAGGGGGTTCGTTCGTCCGCCTCCCGCCGGGGCCGCGCCGTGAAGCACAAGTGGAAACTCGCCGCCGGCCTCGTCGCAACCCTGGCGGTGCTGGCCGTCGCCGTGCTGGCGGGTCGCGGCCCCTCGCCGCACGCGCTGGCCGAGGCGCAACTCGCCCAGGCGCTCGCCGACCTCAACGCCGCCGACCCCGGCTGGCGCCTGGCCGAGATGGTGGCGGCGCACAACGCGAGTCTGCCCCCGGCGGAGGTGAACGCGGCCGACCAGTTGCGCGGCGCGGCGAAACTGCTGCCGCCCAGCTACTCCAAGTGGAACGGCAGCGGCCCGGCGTCGAACCACCTGCCGGACGCCGAAGCCGCCCGCGCGCTCTTGGCACTGCACGCCGAGTGCGGCCTGGCGCTGGAGGTGGCGCGGCGCGTGATCGGCCTGCCCGGCGGCGGCTCGGCGGTGGTGCTGGCCGGCGACATGGCGGAGAACACCATCTGGCCGGCCGCGCAGGGAGTATCGACGGCCGCGCCGGTCTTGGCCATCGAAGCGGCCGCGCTCGCCTACCAGAATCGGCCGGCCGAGGCGCGCGGGGCGTGCCGGGGACTCGTCAACGCGGCGAGTGGCGGCGTCGGCACCGAGCCGTCGTCGCTGTCGATGCTCACGCGCACCCGGTTCGCCACGCTCGCGGCCATCGAGGCCGAGCGCGTGCTGGCGTGGACCGACTCCCCCGAGGGGCTGGCCGAGCTTCAGGCGCGATTCGCCGAGGAGCGGGCCGCGCCCCGGCTGCTGATCTCCTACCGCTCCCAGCGCGGGGCGCTTATGCAACTGCTCGGGGCCATCCACGCCGACCCGGCCGTGGCCGACACCTACGTTTCGGGCCAGCCGCCGCACTGGACCGCCGGACTCGTCGGCATCTCCCCCGCCGAATCGCTGCGGCGCTCGATGCCGGCGGCGCAACTCGACCTGCTGCGGCGCTTCGGCCGGCTGATCGAGAGTGCCGCGAAGTCGGACGGCGAGCGCGCGGCCGGCGTGGCGGCCGACTTCGCCGAGTCCGGCGCCGCCGAGGCCACCCTGGGGGAGCGCAAGGGGAGGCTTGAAGGCGAGGGGATGGTGCAACTGTTCTTGGCCGGGAACGGCAGGCTCGACCAAGCCGAGTCCCGCGTCCGCGCTCGCCTCGGCTGCGCTGAGGTCGCATTGGCCTGCGAGCGATTCCGCCACAAGTTGGGCTATTTCCCCACTTCACTCGCCGAGTTGCCGCCGGACTTGCTCGCGGCGGTGCCGCCCGACCCGTACACCGGCGAGCCACTGTCGTACCGGCGCGAGCCCGACGGGGCGACGGTGTTCGCGGCGGGGCCGAAGGACGCCGGCGGGTCGTTCCGGCTGTGGAACCCCGCCGCACGCCGGGCCGCGCCACTGCCGGCGGCACCGCCCGAACCCGCGCCCCCGGCGGACCCCGAGTAACCGGCCGCGCTTGACGCGGGGCGGCGGAGCCCCTATCCTCTCCGTGCAGGTCGGGCCGGCCACGCTTGCCCGACCGTCACACCCCGCCGAAGCCGCATTGCCAACCCCACCTGCTCGCGCTTTTTTCGCCGCGCGACCCCGGATGCCCGGAACTCTTGCCCAGCCGGGTTGCGTCTGACAACCGGCCCCCCCCCCCCCCCCCCGTTCAATTCGCCGGAGATGGCCCGCATGCGCACGTCCTGCTACGGTTCGCCGTTGCCCCGCCGCTCGTTCCTGCAGGTGGGCCTCCTCGGCGGCGTCGGCCTGACGCTGGGCGACTACTTCCGCATGCAGAAGGCCCAGGGCGCGCCTACCCCGTCGGGGAAGGCCGGCCCCAAGGCGGCGAGCGTGATCCACATCTTCCTGCCCGGCGGCATGGCCCAGCAAGAGAGCTTCGACCCGAAGCCCTACGCCCCGGTCGAGTACCGCGGCGAGATGGGCGTGGTGAACACCAAGCTCGACGGCGTGCAGTTCAACGAGTGCCTGAAGCAAACGGCCCAGGTCGCCGACCAAATCACCGTCGTGCGGGCGATGACCCACGGCGAGGCGGCGCACGAGCGCGGCACGCACAACATGTTCACCGGCTACCGGCCCAGCCCGGCCCTCACGTTCCCCAGCATGGGCAGCGTGGTCAGCCACGAACTCGGCGTGCGGAACAACCTGCCGCCGTATGTCGCGGTGCCGAGCGTGCCGACCAACTTCGCGGGCAGCGGCTACCTTTCGAGCGCCTACGGGCCGTTTAGCCTCGGCGCGGACCCGGCCGACGGCAACTTCCGCGTGCAGGACTTGGCACTCCCCAACGGGGTGACGGCCGAGCGATTCGCCGAGCGGCGCAAGCTCATGGACGCGGTGAACGACCACTTCAGGGCGCACGAGAAGTCCGACAACCTCGACGCGATGGACACCTTTTACCAGCGCGCCTACGGGCTGATTTCCAGCGACCAGGCCCGCGCGGCGTTCGACATGAAGGCCGAGAAGCCCGCGCTGCGCGACGAGTACGGCCGCAACCCGGCCGGTCAGCGGATGATCCTGGCGCGGCGCTTAGTCGAGGCCGGCGTGCGCTTCGTCACACTCCAGTACGGCGGCTGGGACATGCACTCTGGGATTTCAGGCGGGATGCGCCAGCAACTGCCGGCGTTCGACCAGGCTTACGCGGCCCTCATCCGCGACCTCAAGAACCGCGGGATGCTTGATTCGACACTTGTGTTGGTGAGTAGCGAGTTCGGCCGGACGCCGAAGATTAACCCCTCCGCCGGGCGCGACCACTGGCCGAAGGTGTTCAGCGTGGTGCTCGCGGGTGGGGGTATCAAGAAGGGCTTCGTCTACGGCAAGTCCGACGCCACGTCGTCCGAACCCGACGAGGACGGCCTCACCGTCGAGGACATGGCGCACACCATTTACTCGTGCCTCGGCATCGACGCGGACAAGCGCCTCATGAGTCCCGGCGACCGGCCGATCGACATCGTGCGGGGCGGGACGACGCGCAAAGAGTTGCTGAGCTAGCCGCGCGGTTTCGGACCCGGCGGCGTTCGTCGCCGCGGCTCTCGTCCTGTTCTGAGTGGGTGTGAGTTCATGCGCCTCGCCTGTACCGCTTTCGCCTGCCTGCTGCTCGCCCCCACTAGTCGGGGCGCCGGGCCGTCGCTGGTGCGCACCGACCCCTTGGGCGCCCAGCGCGGGCAGACGGTGGTGGTCCACTTCGCGGGTCAGCGCCTGCAAGATGCGGCCGAGCTAATGCTCTACGACGCGGGCATCACGGTGCAGAAGGTCGCCCCAGTGAACGCGGGCCAGGTCGATGTCACCCTCACCATTAGCCCCGATTGCCGGCTCGGCGAGCACCTGGTGCGGTTGCGCACCAACTCCGGCGTCTCGGAGATGCGCGGATTTTGGGTCGGCGCCTTGCCCGAAGTCAAGGAGGCCGAGCCGAACGGCGACTTCGAGAAGCCGCAGCCGATCCCGCTGAACAGCACCGTGACCGGGCGCATCACCAGCGAGGATGTCGATTATTTCCAGGTCGAGTGCAAGAAGGGCCAACGGCTGTCGGTCGAGGTCGAGGGCATCCGCCTCGGCACGCAGTTCTGGGACCCGGCCGTGGCGATTCTCGACAGCCGACGCTTCGAGTTGGCGGCGAACGACGACTCGGCACTCACCGGCCAAGACCCCGGCTGCTCGGTGGTGATTCCCGCCGACGGCAAGTACATCGTTCAGTTGCGCGAGAGTTCGTACCAGGGGAACGAGGGCGCGTTCTACCGCATGCACGTCGGCACCTTCCCCCGTCCCACGGCCGTGTTCCCGGCGGGCGGCAGGCCGGGCGAGGAGGTCGAGTTCCGCTTCGCCGGCGACCCGGCGGGCGAGGTCAAGCAGAAGATCAAACTCGGCGCCCCGGCACTGGGGTTCCAGCGCCTCCACTGCCAGACGCCCGAGGGCGTCCACCCGGCCGGGATCAAGGTGCGCGTCGTTGACTTGCCCACGGTGCAGGACACCCCGACGGCCGACGACCACAGCCGCGCGGTACTCAGTGCGGTGCCCGGCGCGTTCACGGGCGTGATCTCCAAACCCGGCGAGCGCAAGTTCGTGCGCTTCACGGGGAAAAAGGGGACCACCTTCGACGCGACCTGCTACGCCCGCAAGCTCGGCTCGCCGCTCGACCCGGTGATCCACCTCGCCGCCCTCGGCCCGAAGGGCGAACTCGGCGGGCAGATCATCGCCGACGACGACGGCCTCGGCGGGGTCGATAGCATGTTCCGCGCGACGCTGCCCCAAGACGGCGACTACGTGCTGTGGGTCCACGACCACTTGAACAAAGGCGCGCCGGACTACTTCTTCCGGGTCGAACTCACGCCCTCACTTAGTGCGTCGGTAGTCGGCTTGCCGAAGGCCGACCCCAACAACGTCGGCAACCAGGACCGCCAGGCGATTGCCGTGCCGCGTGGCGGGCGGGCGGTAATGCTGCTCAGCCTCAACCGCGTCGATTGGAGCGCGCCCGCGCATTTCGCCTTCCCGAACTTGCCCGGCGGGGTGACGCCCAAGCACGACGTGCTCGACCCCAGTCAGGGCATCTTGCCGGTCGTGCTCGAAGCCAAGGCGGATGCGCCGCTGGCCGGGGCACTGACCGCCGTCGCCGCCACGCCATCGGACGACAAGATCAAAGCACCCTGCCGCACCGAAGTGGAAGGCTGCTTCAACCTCGCGCTGAACAACACGCCGTTCTACCGCACCACCTCAGACCGGGTGGCCGTGACGGTGTCCGAGCCGGCGCCGTACTCGATCGAAGTCGTGGAGCCGAAGTCGCCGCTGCCGCAGAACGGGAGCCGGTACCTGAAGGTGATCGCCAAGCGCAGCCCAACCTTCAAGGGGCCGATTGGGGTGTACACGGTGTACACGCCGCCGGGCGTCGGCATCCAGGGGGCGACGACGATTCCCCCCGAGGCGGGCGAGGTGAACATCCCGATTAACGCCGCCGGGAACGCGCCGCTGAAAACCTGGAAGCTGGCGTTGCTGGCCACCGCCGACGCGGGGCAGGGGCCGGTGCACACGAGTTCGCAGTTGTTCGCCGTCACGGTCGGCCCGCCGGTGTCGGGCTTCTCGCAGGAGCGCGCGGCCGTGGAGCAGGGGCAGAAGGTGCCGGTGTTCTGCAAGCTCGACGTAAAACTGCCGACCGGGACGCCGGCCACGCTGCGGCTGTTGGGCCTGCCGGCGAAGGCGACCGCGCCGGACTTGCCGGTGACGAACGCCACCAAAGAAGTGACGTTCGACGTGACCACCGACAAATCGACCCCGGCCGGGAAGCACGGCACGTTCTGCGTCCTGGTGTACACGATGAACGGCGAGGAGGTCACGCAATCCCTGGGCGGTGCGGAGTTGCGCGTCGATGCCCCGCTGCCGCCGAAGCCTGCCGCCGTAGTCGCCAAGCCCGCCGCGCCGGCCCCGGCCGCGCCGCAGAAGCCGCCGGAGAAGCGGCTGACGCGGCTGGAGCAACTGCGCCTGGAGCAGGAGGCGCGCGAGAAGGCCGAGAAGGCGCCGCCCGCGCCGCCGGCCAAGCCTTGATTCATTGCAATCGTCGGCGTGTGTGACGGATTCGACCGCGTGTGAGGCTAGATTCGATGCCGATGTCCCTCGCCCTGATGCTCGCCCTGATCGCCGCCCCCGGTGCGCTGCCGCAGCCCCCGGCGGGGGCCGAGTCCGCGCCGACCGCCGCCGCGCCGAAGGCGACCCCCGTCGCGGGCTTTAAGCTCGCCGCGTTCCCCGCCGAGGTGGGCCTGGAAACCGCGCAGGACCGCCAGACGCTCGTCATCCAGGCGAGCTACTCCGACGGCCTTACCCGAGACGTGACGCACCTCGCGGAGTTCAAGCTCGCTAACCCCGCGCTGGCCAAGTGCGAGGCCGGCGCGCTCACGCCCCTGAGCGACGGCGCGACCGAGCTAGTCGCCGCGTTCCAGGGCCAGTCCGTCAAAGTACCGGTGAAGGTGAGCCAGGCCAAAGTCGAGCGGCCGGTCAGCTTCAAGCTCGACGTGATGCCGGTGTTCCTGCGCGCCGGGTGCAACTCCGGCGGCTGCCACGGCGCGGCGCGCGGCAAGGACGGCTTCCGCCTAAGTCTCTTTGGCTTCGACCCCGACGGCGACTATTTCCGCCTGACGCGCGAGGCCGGCGGGCGTAGGCTCAACTTGGCCAGCCCCGCCGACTCCCTGCTGATGGAGAAAGCCTGCGGCAAGGTGCCGCACACCGGCGGGGCGAAGCTGCGCGAGGGCGATGTCTACTCCCGCACCCTCACGCAGTGGATCGACGCCGACTGCCCCAGTGATGGTGACAAAGTCGCCACGCCGGTGTCGCTGGAGGTCTACCCCCCCGCGATGGTGCTCGACGGCAAGGGCGAGACGCAGCGCCTGAGTGTGAGGGCGAAATACTCCGACGGCAGCGACCGCGACGTGACGCACCTCGCCCTCTACATGACCAACAACGAGACCAGTGCCAAGATCGCGGCCGACGGCGACGGGGTGGTGACGGCCGGGGAGCGCGGCGAGGCGTTCGTCATGGCCCGGTTCCACACCTTCACCGTCGGCGTGCCGGTCATCACGCTCCCCAAGGGAGTGAAGTTCCAGCCGAAGGCGATGGCGGCGAACAACTACATCGACGAGTTCGTGAACGCCAAGCTCGTCAAGCTGCGCATGGAACCCAGCCCGGTGTGCGACGACGCGACGTTTTTGCGCCGCGTCGCGCTCGACATCACCGGCACCCTGCCGACTGCCGAGGACTCGGCGCGGTTCCTGGTCTCGAACCTGCCCAACAAGCGCGAACTCTTGGTCGATGAGCTGTTGAACCGCAAGGAGTTCGCGGAGCTGTGGGTGCTGAAGTGGGCCGAACTCTTGCAGATTCGCAGCTCGAACGAGGTCAGCCCCAAGGCCGTCCACCTCTACTACAGTTGGCTCCAGGACAAGATCGCGCGCAACGTGCCCACGGATGAGTGGGTCCGGGAGCTATTGGGCGCGAGCGGGGGGACGTTCAAGAGTCCGGCGACGAACTACTACCAGATCGAGCGCGAGGTGGTGAAAGTCACCGAGAACGCGGCGCAGGTGTTCATGGGGATGCGCGTGCAGTGCGCGCAGTGCCACAACCACCCGTTCGACCGCTGGACGATGGACGACTACTACGGCTTCGCCTCGTTCTTCACCCAGGTGGGCCGCAAACAAGGCGACGACCCGCGCGAGATTATCGTGTTCAACGGCGGCGGAGGGGAAATCAACCACCCCGTGCGGAACAAGCCGATGCCGCCGAAGTTCCTCGGCGGCGCCGTCGCCGACGTGGCGGGCAAAGACCGCCGCGTCGTGCTGGCCAACTGGCTCGCGTCGCCCGAGAACCCGTACTTCGCCAAGAACCTCTCGAACATGGTCTGGAACCACTTCTTCGGCGTCGGCATCATCAACGAGGTCGATGACGTGCGCGTCTCCAACCCCGCCTCCAACCAGGAACTGCTGGACGAACTCGGCAAGCGCTTCACGGGCTACCGCTACGACTTCAAGAAGCTGGTGCGCGACATCTGCCTGAGCGCCGCCTACCAGCGCAGCACGCAGGCGAATGACACCAACGGCCAGGACACGCGCAACTTCGCGCGCGGCCCGATCCGCCGGATTCGCGCCGAGACGATGCTCGACATCGTAAGCCAAGTCACCGACACCAAGAACAAGTTTCCCGGCTTACCCCAAGGCGCCCGCGCGGTGCAGATCGCCGACGGCACGGTGTCGAACTACTTCCTCTCGACGTTCGGCCGGCCGACGCGCGACACTGTCTGTTCGTGCGAAGTCCGGCTGGAGCCGACGCTGTCGCAGAGTTTGCACCTGATGAACGGCGATACCGTGACACCGAAAGTCGAGCAGGGCAACTTGGTGGGCAAGATGCTCGCGGAGAAGAAACCCGCCGAGCAGATCGTCGAGACGATCTACCTGCGCAGCTATTCCAGGTTGCCGACGGCCGACGAGCAGAAGCGCATTCGGGAGGCGATCGCGGGGACGAAGGACTTGGCGCGGACGTTGAACGACCTGTTCTGGGCGGTGCTGAACAGCCGGGAGTTCATGTTCAACCACTAGCGCGGCTCAGTAATGCATCCTTTGATCTCGACCGTCACGGATTCGGAACTTCGCTTTATCGCCGAGCGCGACTACGGGCAGGGCGCCGACGAATACTTGGTGGCGCTTCGCCGAGTCATTTTCGAGCAGCGGGGTGTTCCATGCGACGGGCAGCACTGGTACCCGTATGAAGTCGTGGAACTCGGGTCGCACGCGCTTGAGCCGGGGCGCGAGCGCGAGTTCGCCCTCTGCACGCTACTCGTGATCGAGGCCGCGCTCGGGGGCTTTGACAAGAACGTGGACCTCGCAGAGAAGCGGGCTTACATGGCGCGGGACTACGACGCGCTACCTCCTGAACTAAGGGACGTAATCCTGCGAGCGTATGAGCGGGCGGACGCCTGATGGGTCCACAGGTGTTCGCGGCGCGGGGCCGGACTAGTAGTCGGCTTCGGCGCGGCCGACTTCTTCGAGCGTGACCCAAACCTCCTCGCTGCCCGGCAGCCGCCGGGCGAGGCGCTGGCGGGCGGCGTCGGCCTCTGTGAGTGTGGCGAAGCGCAGTTGCGGCTTTTCGGGCGACACCAGCACCGACGCCCCCTCTTCGATCAGCGCGGCGTTGCACTGCTCGGCCGTCACGGGGTCGGACTTGCGCAGGGCGGGGATGACCTG
The DNA here is from genome assembly GCA_964245865.1 of uncultured Fimbriiglobus sp. Classification (GTDB taxonomy): domain Bacteria; phylum Planctomycetota; class Planctomycetia; order Gemmatales; family Gemmataceae; genus Fimbriiglobus. The sequence continues at coordinate 26,945 of CAXTPM010000001.1, forward strand.
GAACGGCAGCATCCCCGCGCCGAACGCCTCGGGCACGGTCAGCCCACTGGCTAGGCCGACGCGCTCGCGCCCGGCGGCGCCCTCGGCCAGTTCGTAGGCGCGGTGGATGATGTCGGTGCGGACATCGTAAGTCATACCGTTCCACTCGTCCCAGATGACGACGACGCGCAGTTGGCCGCTGTTGGGGAACTCGGTCTCGTGGATGACCGGCTGGCCGAACTCGCGCTGGCCCTTCAACTCGGCCGCGAGCCTGCCGGCGAGCGGGGACTTCCCGCGTGCGAAGAGGTTTCCACCGGCGCTGAGTTTGACGCGGGGCATGGCAGACTCACAATTAACTGATGCGGGTCAGTAGCCACTCGGCCGTTTCGCGGACTCGGCCGACCTCGTGGGGATACGCGACGTTCGGATTATAGCGGAGCGTTTCACGCCACAGCAGCTCAATTACACCGCCCCGGCGCTGCAGCGCGCGGCGGAACCGCAGCGGGTACGGGACGCCCCGCGCGGACCTCTCCGCGATAAGGAGTTCGGACCAAGCGCGGACATTGTGCCCCGCACCGGGCCTCGGCCAATCGAGCCGGAAGGTTTTTCGGCCCCGCTCGATGGCCGGAAACAGGTGGTCCGCCAAGGTGATCGGGTCGGCTTCGCCCAGCCCCGTCAGCGTGAAGTACGCCGCCTTCAGCGTCATCTCGGCCGAGTAGCCCCACAGGTAAATTGCCCCCGTCCGGCGCCCGGCCGCAGCGAGCGCGAGGCCGTCGGCGAAGCGCTCCCGCGCCGCCGCGCGGAACTCGCGGACGCTATCGGGCCGGGCGCGGTCGAGCAGGCGGCGGGGCATGGCGGCTAGCTTACGCCCCGCGCGTCCGCCGGCCAGTTTGCCGTTGTTGGCACCCCGCTTGCTCCCAGTCGCCCCGCCCAGTCACCCCCAGCACGGAGCGAGCACCATGGCCGACGACAAGAGCCGAGGCGGGCAGAAGAAGGCCGACGAAGTCCACGGCGACACCCACGAGCGCCGCGGCACCACCACCCACGGCGTGGGCGAGCGCTCCGACAAAGACAAGCAAATGGACCAGAAGTCGAACCCCGACGACGCGGCCCGCACTGCCACCGACAAGCAGCGCTAGACGCGGCGCCTACGCCACCGCCGCACGCCCCACACCATCACCACTGCAACCACCCCCGTGGCCACCAGCGCCGCAGCGAGGCAGACGCCGCCGAGGATGAGGCCCGCCCAGTCCGAGCCGGTGAGGGACGGGTCGCGCACCGCCATGCCGCCGAGTTCGGGGTCGCGCTCGTAGAGGCGGTCGAACTCGGCGTCTGGGTCGGCGGCGGTCGCCACCCACCCCAGTTCCCGTCCCCGCAGGTCGGCGTACCAAATCTGGGCGTCGGCCAACTCTGTCTGGAAATCGGCCTCGACTTGGTCGAGGGTAATCTGGCCCTGTTGGTCGCGGCGCGGGGTCTGGTACTCGAGCGCCCGGCGCGCGAAAGCGCGGCAAGTCTCGCGGCCCGCCCCGTCGGGGACTTCGTAGGACGCCTTCAAGTACGCCCGCGCGGCCAGCAGTTTGGCATCCGCCGTGGGGTCGGTCCCCTCCTGCGTGAGTAGGGACGCCAGGGCTTCCAGTAGCACCGGCGAGGCGTGGTTGCCGAACTTCATCATGCCCAACACGCCTCGGATCGCCGCCGCGACTTACTCAGGCTTGTCCCGGCGCGAGTGGGCGTCCAGGTGGATGAACTCGGCGAACGTGCCGGTGAGCGACCCGGACCTGATCTCCGCGAGCGGCAGCGCCCCCGCCGGCCGCGATAGAATGTACTCGGCGAGCAACTTCTGGTACTTCTCCCGCCCGAAGTGCGCGTCGGAGTTAATCGCAAGTGCCCGGCCGATGTGCGGCAGCCCCTCGTGCAACTGCCCGGCGTGGAAGTGGAACGTGCCGAGGTTCGCGGCCGTTTCGTAGCGGCCAGGGCGGATCGCGTCGGCCCGCAGTGCCGTCTCGATGGCCAAGTCATGCCGGCCAGTCTTGTCGTAGGCGACCGCCAAATCGTCCAGCAGTGCGAGGTTGGCCGGGTCGGATTCGAGGCGCTTCAGGCGGTTCTCAATCCGCCAGCGGTAGAACTCCGGCGAGTGGCGCAGGAACTTGCCGGTGATCAACTCTAGCGTGCCGGGAAAGCGCGTGCGCTCCATTTTAAGCGTGTCGTAGTCCCACGAGCACGCCAGCGCCCCGGCGGGGACGAGGGCGACGGCGAGCAGGGCCAACAGTGGGGCGGGGCGGCGGGGCATGACGAGACTCCAGTCGGGCGTCAGTCGGCCCCAGCCAGTCTAGCAGACCGCGGGCTGATCCGCGATAATGCCCAGCGTGATTGCCATCGTCAGCGACATCCACGGCAACCTCGACGCCCTCACGGCCGTGCTGGCCGACGCCGGCGCCCACGGGGTGGGGCCGGCCGGGGTGTACTGCCTCGGCGACCTGGTCGGCTACGGGGCCGACCCGGCCGCGTGCGTCGAGATGGCGCGGGGGTTCGCGGGGGTGGTGCGGGGGAACTTCGAGACTGGGCTGCTAGGCGACTTGGAGGGCGCGGGGTTCTCGACGGGGGCCGAAGCGTCCCTGCGGCGGGACCAACTCGCCTTTGCCGCGCGGCCGGAGTTGCTCGACTTCCTCCGGCGATTGCCGGTGACGCTCAACCTGCCCGGAGGCTACCGACTCGTCCACGGCACGCCCCCAGCCAACCCCAACGAGTACCTGTTCCCTGAGGACATCTACTGCCTGCCGAAGATGGCCCGGCTGCTGCGCGAGGCGCCCGGCGTGTCGTTCGTCGGCCACACGCACGTCCCAGGACTGTTTTGCCACGACGGCCGCGCGTGGGAGTACCGCGAAGTCCCGCCGGGCGGTCGGGTCGAACTCGCCGGGCCGACCACAATTGTGAACGTCGGCTCGGTCGGCCAGCCGCGCGACGGCGACTGGCGGGCGTCGTATGTGCTGCTCGGCGGGCGGGAAGTCGAGTTCCGCCGGGTCGAGTACGATGTCGAGAGCGCCGCGCGGAGGATTCGCGCCTCGGGGAGTGACGACTTCCACGCCGACCGGCTCCGCGAGGGCCGCTAGCCGGGGAACTGCCGCCCCCCGCGGCGCGTCTGAGTGGCACGCCGTGAGTTTACCGAAAGGGTCCGACCGATGCTGCGACTGCTCGCGCTCCCCGCCGTGCTGATGCTCTCCGCCACGCCGGCGCTGGCCGACGCTGCCAAGCCCACCTTTGACGACGACATTGCGCCGGTACTGCGTCAGCATTGCGCGGGCTGTCATAACAACGACAAGCAGCGCGGGGGGCTGAACCTCGCCACCCTGAGCGCCACCACCGAGGGCGGCAGCTCGGGGGCGGTGATCGTCCCCGGCGACAGCAGTAAGTCGCGGCTCTACACGCTCTCGAACCACAGCGAGGAGCCGGTGATGCCGCCCTCGAAGATCAAGATGCCTGACGCCCAACTCGCGCTGTTGAAGGCGTGGATCGACCAGGGGGCGCGGGAGAAGGCGACCAGCGCCGCGTCGGTGCCGCTCAAGCCGAAGGTGGAC
>CAXTPM010000001.1:30508-32616 GCA_964245865.1 uncultured Fimbriiglobus sp.
GGGGCAAGCCCGAGGGGCCGCCGCCGATGCCGCAGGCCGGGAAGTTGCCGCGCGACCCGCTGAGTCGCACCCGGCGTGCCGGGTCGGTGCTGGCGCTCGCGGCCAGTCCGTGGGCGCCGCTCGTGGCCGTCGGCGGGCAGAAGCAGGTGCTGATGCACCACGCCGACACGGGCGACTTCCTGGGGGCGATGCCGTTCGACGGGCAGGTGAATTGCCTCAAGTTCAGCCGCAACGGCAAGTTCGTCCTCGCCAGCGGCGGGCGCGGCGGGGCCAGCGGCAAGGCGGTGCTGTACTCGGTCGAGACCGGCGGCAAGGTTGCCGAGGTCGGGGCGCAGGAGACGGATGCGATCCTGAGCGCGGACATCAGCGCCGACCAAACGCTGATCGCGGTCGGCACCACGACGAAGTTCGTGCGCGTCTACTCGGTGGCCGACGGCTCGGTGGTGGCGCAGTCGAAGAAGCACACCGACTGGGTGACTTCGGTCGAGTTCAGCCCCGACGGGGTGCTGCTCGCCACGGGCGACCGCGCGGGCGGCATCTTCGTGTGGGAGGCGGCGAACTTGCGCGAGTTCCATTCCTTGCGCGGCCACACGCAATCGATCAGTGATGTCTCGTGGCGGGCCGACTCGAACTTGCTAGCGAGCAGCAGCCTCGACGGCTCGGTGCGGCTGTGGGAGATGGAGAACGGGGGGCAGGTGAAGAGCTGGAACGCCCACGGCGGCGGCACCGAGTCGGTCAAGTTCGGGTCCGACGGCAAGCTCGCCACCACCGGGCGCGACAAGCTCGCGAAGCTGTGGGACGCCAACGGGTCGGCCCAAAAGCAGTTCGGCGGGCTAGCCGACATCGGCCTGCGCGTGGCGGTCACGCACGACAACGCGCGAGTGCTCGGCGGCGACTGGGGCGGCAACCTCAGGCTCTGGGGCGCCGCCGACGGCAAACTGGTGGCGAACTTCGACACCAACCCGAAGTCCGCCGCGGACGAGTTGGCGACCGCGACGGCCGCGTTGGCGAAGGCCGAGGCGGAACTGGCGCGCGTCGAGGGCGAGCACAAGAAGGCCGAAGCGGCGTTCGCGGAACTCGCCGCGGCCGAGGCCAAGCACGCCCAGGCGGTGAACGCCGGGAAGGCCGAACTGATGGCGCTTCAGGCGAAGTTGCCGGGCCTGCTGGAGCCGGCTCAGAAGCTCCCCGGCGAGGTCGCCAAACTCAAGGCCGAGGTCGCGGCCAAGCAGGCCGAACTCGACGCGGCGCGGGCCAAGCGCCACGCCACCGCCGAGGCGGCAGCGGCACTCGGCGGCGCGGCCGACAAGCTCGAAGCAGCCTCAAAGGCGGCGCCGGGCAACGCGCCGTTGAGTCAGTACGCCAAGGACGCCCGCGCCCAAGCGGCGAAGGTGCAGGCCGAGGCGAAGCCGGCGGCGGACGCGGTGCCGGCCCTCGAAGCGGCCCTCGCGGCGACCCAGAAGGCCGAGCAAACGGCTACCGCCGCACTGGCCGCGGCCCAGGCGGCGCACGCATCCGCCGCGAAGCGCTTCGGCGAACTGCCGGGGCAGATTCAGGCGTCCGAGCGGGCGCTCGCCGAGTTGAAGCCGGGCAAAGACTCGCGCCAGAAGTCCCTCGGCGAACTGGCCGGGGCGCTCGCGCGGGCCAGGGAAGCGGCCGAGGGGGCGCGGGCGAAGGTCGCGCGGCTGAAGGCGCGGGCGTAGGCGCCCCAGACTGGGCGAGGGTATTGATGTCTGTCGTCGCGCAGGCGGAATCCGATGGGCGAGGAACACACCAAGAACGCCCGTCGTCGCGCGAGCAGCACGAGAAGGGGCAGGAGCGCAAGCAGCGCGACGCGGGCGGGGAGAAGGGCGACAAGCGACGCAAGAAACAGGTTCGCAAGCGACAACGTCCGCAAGACGGCAAGAAGGGCTAGATGAGTCGTGCCCACCACCAAGCGTAAGCCGACCCTCGAAGCGCTTCACGAACGGGAGGACTGGGAAGCGGTGCGCGAGCGCATTGAGGCGGAGTTGGTCCGCGAGCCGGACGACCACTGGCTGCTGACGCAACTCGGGGTGACTTTCTACGAAGAGCGGCGCTACCGCGACGCCCTGGGGCCGCTGCTGAAGTCG
>CAXTPM010000001.1:32626-33211 GCA_964245865.1 uncultured Fimbriiglobus sp.
GCTTTGGAACCTCGCCGGCACGCACGACGCCTTGGGTGAGTATGCCGCCGCGCTCGAAATCTTTACTCGGTTGCTAAGGAGCAGGACGACGCCGGCAGCCGACCCGTGCTGGGAGAGCAAGGAGTGGGCCGACGCGCTGAGGGCCGATTGCGTGTTCCGCATCGGCAGCGTGCTCGGCAAACTCGGCGTGCGTGACTCGGCGGAAGACTGCTACCGGCAGTACATCGAGCTGCGGCTCGCCGGAGCGGGTAGTATCTACTCCGTCGAGGACGCAGTTCGCCGGATCAAGGAGTTGCCCGCCCGGAAGCCGGCCAGGGCGAAGGCGATCCGCGCGGCATTCGCATCGGCCCTCGCAGTCGAGGGTTTACGCCCGGCACGCGCCACGGGGCGCCAACCGGCCGAAACGAAGACTTTCAGCGAAATGCGGCCGCTCACCCCTTCCGCCCCAAAACGGCGTCCAAAGGCGCGCCCGTCCGCACCGCCGTCACCCGCGTGAAGCCCGCCGCCGTCAGCAGCGCCTCGTACTCGCCCAGGGTGCGCTCGCGCCCCTCGGTACACACCAGCATGTTCAGCGACTGCAGCACC
>CAXTPM010000002.1:0-1727 GCA_964245865.1 uncultured Fimbriiglobus sp.
GGCCCGGCCGGGTTGAGCCGCACCGCCGCGGCCCCGAGCCGCTCGGCCAGTTCGACGCTGCCGTCGGTCGAGCCGGAATCGACGTAGACGACCAGCCCGGCCGCGCCCACCGATTGGAGGCAGCGCGCGAGGCGCTCGCCCTCGTTGCGGCCGATGACCACGACGCCGATTGTCACGCCCCACCGCCTTCGGGGAGCGTGCGCACAACCCGGCCGGGGACGCCGACCACCACCGAGTGGGGCGGCACGTCGGCCAGCACCACCGCGTTCGCCCCGACCACGCTCCCCGCTCCGACCGTCACGGCCCCCAGCACGCACGCGCCGCAGCCGACATCGACCCGGTCGCCGATCACGGGGATGCCGAGGTTCTCGCAGCGCCGGGCCACGCCGAATGTGGTGTTGTGCCGGATGTGCACGTCGTCGCCGATGGATCGCGCGTGCAGGATCATCCCGCCGTGGTGCCACAGCCGCACGCGCCGCCCCAGGCGCGTGGTGTAGGGGAGCGTGATGCCGCAGGTCCACTCGACGCACTTAAACAGGAAGCGGTACAGGAGCGTGAACGGGGGCCGCACGAGGCGCGGCAGTCCCATGCGCCAGTTGCCGTAGCGGTGGACCGCGACCGCCCAGAAGCCCTGCTCCAGCCAGAGTCCGTCGTGGGTGCGCAGGTCTTCGCGCAGCAGAGCGAGTAGCCCCACCCCGGCCGGGTTGCCGTCGCGGTCGCCCCTGGGTAGCGGCTCGCCGAGTTGGGGTTCGGCCACGCTCACGCCGACCCCCGGCCCGCCGGGCGCAGGAAGTTATGCCTCACGAAGTCACCGACCACCCCGGCCGGGGCATTACTCGGCCGACGCTCGATTGCCGCGCGCAGGCGCCACAGGCCGTGCCCGGCCAGCCACGCGGCACTGGCCAGGAGGGCGTAGCCCGCGCCGTGGCTGCGGCGGAAGTAGCGCGCCCGCGACTCGAACCAGTACGCCGGCAGCCGCCTCGGCGCGCGGCCCGGCGTCGTCACCCCCGAACTCTGGCCCACCAGGTGCACCACCCGGCTCTCCGGCACGTACCAGCACGGCCACCCCGCCCGCGCGGCGCGCCGGCAGAAGTCGGTTTCTTCGTAGTAGAGAAAATAGCCCTCGTCGAGCAGCCCGACCGACTCGAACACCTCACGCCGCACGAGGATGCTGGCCCCGGCCACCCAGTCGGTTCGGTGGGCGTCGCCGCGTACGGGCGGGGCCACGACCCAGCGCCCAAGCAGCCTCGACACGGGGCCAGAGCGCGCCGCCGCCTCGAGCTCGCCAGCGACCGTGGGGAAGCGGAACGCCGAGCGCTGCGGGGTGCCGTCGGGGTCTTCGAGCCGGCTCCCCGCGATCCCCACGGCCGGGTTCGCCCCCAGGAACTCGACCAGCGCCCGCACCGCGCCGGGCCGCACTACGGTGTCGGGGTTCAAGAGCAGCACAGAATCCGGCGGGTCCGGCCCCGCGAGCAGCGGCCGGATCGCGGCGTTGTTCCCGGCCGCGAACCCCCGGTTCTCGGTCAGCACCAGCAGGTCGCACCACCCACCCCACCCCCCGGTGTGAATCGCGGCGGCGAGGCGTTCGGCCGACCCGTCGCCCGAGCCGCCCTCGACCACCGTGACGCGGCACCCCAGCAGGGCGGCGACCTCCGGCGCGAGCGAGCGCAGGCACTCGACGGCCAGGCCGGCGGTGCGGTAGTTGACGACGACGACGTGGGCGAAGC
>CAXTPM010000002.1:1737-23843 GCA_964245865.1 uncultured Fimbriiglobus sp.
AGTCTTGATAGTCAGAGCGGCAGCGGCAGGCCAGGGGGGCGGGTTACGCCGCCTCAGGGATGGCAGCGACTTGCCGGGCGGGCACCCCGGCGACGACCGCGTGGTCGGGCACGTCGGCCGTGACGACGGCGCCCGCCGCGACGACAGCGTTGCGGCCGACTACGCACGGGCCGAGGATGATAGCGCCGCTGGCGACCCACGCGCCGGCGAGGATCGTCACGTCGCGGCCGGAGGTGGGGGTGGCCATCTGCCGGGCGTGCCCGAACTCGCGGATGTTATGCGTCCCAGTCAGCACGCTCACGTCGAGGCCGAAAAAGACATACTCGCCGATGAGGATACGGCCCCCGACTGTGTTAAACAGGGCGTTATTCAACCGAGCGGTCGGGGCGAGTTCCAATCGGCTCGGGTCGCCCACCACGACGTGGCGGTAGAGGCGATATTCTACGATCCGCCGTTCGACGTAGCGGCCCAGGGTGCGGTTGACGAGGCGGCGTGCGAGCCGGACGGGCAAAACTGGCATCGGTTCGCTCCGAATTCTACGCGGGCTTTTGACTCGTCGTGGCTGGCGGGCCGTCGGGACTATGGACCGCCGGCCGCTGCCAGCAAGTCGCGGTAAATCTCAACCAGCCGCCCCGCCTTCGCCGACCAGGTGAACTCGCCGCGCACACGCTCGGCCGCGGCGGCGCCGAGCCGGCGGCACTCAGCGTGGTCGCCGGCCAGCCGCTCCAACGTGCCCCGCAGGTCGGCCACGAGTCCGCGGCGTGGCCGCAGCGGCAGGCGCACCCCGGCGTCGCCCAACAACTCGGCCGGCCCGCCGTAATCGACCACCACCGGCACGACCCCGCACGCCATCGCCTCGAGCACCACCGCCCCGCCGAACTCGCGCAGGCTCGGGAAGGCGAACACCTGCGAGGACGCGAGCAGTCGGCCGACCGCCGCCTGGTCCTGCCAGCCGGCGAACTCGACCCCGTCGATGCGTTCGGCCCGAGCGTAATCTTCGAGCCGCCCCCGCTCCGGGCCGTCGCCGACGACCACGACCCGGCAGCCCCGCAGCGCCGCCGACCCCGCGACCGCCTCCAGCAGTAGGTCGAACCCCTTGTACGCCACCAGCCGCCCGACGGTAGCGATTGTGAACGGCCCGGCCGGCTCGGGCCAGCCGGCGGCGAGCGAGAACTTCGCGGGGTCGATGCCGTTCTCGGGGAGGTAGTAGCGCCGGCCCCTAAACCAGCGCGGCACCTCGGTCGCGGTGTGCCGGCTCCCGGCGATCACCCCGGCGACGTGGCGGTACGTCCGGCGGTAGTAAGGCAGCGACTTGTAGGCGTTGCGCAGCGGCACGAGCCACTCGCGCTCGCGCCGGCGGAGGTCGGGGTACTGCTTCGGCCACGGCAGCCCGCCGTTGAGCGGCCCGAGTAGCATCGGCACCCGCGTCATCGCCGCGAGCGGACTCGGGTACGTGGGGGTGAGCGGCGTGACCCGGTGAATGAGGTCGAATCGCCCCCGGCGGAAGTCGGTGCCGAACCGCTCGTGCAGTTGGTACTCGAACGCGACGTAGGACGGCCAACCGACCGCGGTGCCGGTGGTCCAGCCGCCCCCCGACTTCCCCCGCAACCGCTCGCCGAGTTTGTGGACCGGCGCTGCCACCCACTCGGTGTCAAGGTACACTACCTCCGCACGGCCGTTGATCGGGTCGCCGACAAGGTTCGGGCGGTTGCGGACCTGGGTGACGACGGTCACGTCGAGGTCCGGGCGCTCGGCGAGGGCGCGGGCGAAGTTGTAGCCGACTAGCGGCACACTACTCCAGCCGGGGTTGCAGGCTTCGGCGATCACGAGGACGCGGGGGTAGGTCATCGGACTCAACTCAGCGGCGTTTCTTAAAGTCGATGCTTTCAGAGCTTGCAAACCGTGTGGTGAAGGCCAACGAGTGAGTAATGCTTCGGTCGCGCGGGAGTTGTTCGGGTTGTTGGTGCGACCCGTGGTTGCACCCCGCCTACCGAATTCTGGACTTTGCTACGCCCACTTCTAGTGTAGCAAGACGACCGGCCCTTGGTGAGTCGTTCTCGTACTAACACTTGCGCCGGTCGCACACACCCTGATCCGCCTTGAAGGCTACCATGTCGCCTCCGGCCCCACTCATCGTCAACTGCGGGCACGGCGGGGGGGGACCCAGTTCCTTCTTCAGCCGCCAGTTCGGCGACTCGCTGCGGTGGCGGCACCTCGACGCGGACTCATGGCACTGGCTGCGGCACTGCCCCGGCGTTTACCTGCCGAGGCTCAGGGCCGGTTTGGCGGCAGCCCTCGTCGCGCGGCGCTGGTCGGCCCAACTCGTGGTGTCCCACGGCCCGAGTGTCACTTTCGCTTGCGAGTGGTTCAAGCGGCGACTGGGCCAGACAGCACCCCACCTCGCCTTCTCGTTCAACTTCACGGCTCTGCCGACGGGCCGACGGCTCCGCGCGATGCGCAGCGAGTTCGGCGGCGTGGACCGATTTCTCGTCTACTCGACGATGGAGCGGCAACTCTACCACCAAACGTTCGGCATTCCCCTGGATCGCATCTCGTTTCACCACTGGGCGGTCGCTGTCCCCCACGTCACCTCCCCCGACCGGCCACTTGTCGGGGGCGAGTACGTCTGCGCCATCGGGGGCAACGCGCGGGACTACCCCACGCTGGTCGAGGCCGCGCGCCGCCTGCCGGGCGTGCGGTTCGTGGTCGTAGCCCGGCCGCACAACTTGGTCGGACTCTCCCTGCCCGCGAACGTCGAGGTGCGCGTGAACCTCCCTTTCGGCGAGGCGATGAACGTCCTCGCGTTTTCGCGGTTCATGGTCTTGCCGCTCGTCGGCAGTGAAGTGCCGTGCGGGCACGTAACGCTAGTCGGCGCGATGCACCTGGGCAGGGCGTTTGTTATTAGCGACTCGACGGGGGTGTCCGACTACGTCGTGGACGGCTCGAACGCGCTCACTTGCACGCCGCTCTGCGCCGACTCGCTGAGTAGGGCGGTACTGCGGCTCTGGGAGGACCGCGAACTCTGCGATCGGCTCGGGCGGAACGGCCAGACTTTCGCCGCCCGCCACTGCTCAGAGTCGTCGATGGTCGCTTGGTTCGCCAACTACTTAGCCGACAAGGGGCTGCTCGGACGGGAGTCGGCTGCTGGCGTCTCGTAGGAGCGCGACTTGGACGATGACACCGTTTCCGCCACCGCGCCCGACTGGACCCGCGAGCGCCCCGCGTCGTTCTGGGATCCCGGCCGGCGGCTCTTGGGCGCCGTGCGGGGCTACCAGCGCAGCCGCACTCGGCTCGGGCGGGCGCGGTCGGTTCTGGCCCACCGCTTCTGGGGCGCGGTGGCCGGCGCCGACATCCCGCTGAACTGCCGCCTCGGCGGCGGGCTACTGCTGCCGCACCCCAACGGCGTCGTCATCCACCCCGGCGTCGTCGTCGGCCCGAACTGCCTGATCTTCCAGCAGGTCACGCTCGGCGCCGGGGGGCCGAAGCCCGGCGTGCCGGCGCTCGGCGGGCACGTCGATGTCGGCGCGGGGGCGAAACTGCTCGGCGGCGTCGTGGTGGGCGACCACGCCAGGATCGGCGCGAACGCGGTGGTTCTCTGCGACGTGCCGGCCGGGGCCACGGCGGTGGGCGTGCCGGCGCGGGTTTTGTTGTCGTCTGACCGTACTCGTCCCGCTGCCGAGTCGGCCGCGGGATAAGTCCCGCTGACCTATCTTTTCATACTATCAACCGTGACGGCCAGGAGTCCGGGTGCCGGTTGTTCGTACTGTGGGTGACTATGTTTGGGCACGTGATTGGTTTCGACTGCCGGGACGGGTGGGCCGCTCTCGGATACATCCAAGACCTATTCGCACGGCTGATCGGTGCTGAGTTGATGGTCATTCCAGATGGAATCCCACACCGATTCAAGGTTCTGAGAGGACTAGACATCGCGCGTGGTCGCCGCAAAGGACAACAATTCGGGCTGTTTATGTTGCCAGCCGCCTCCGGTATGAACGCCATCTATTCGGTCCCGCAGTGGCGGTCAAAATTCTCGGTGCTCGCGGCCTACGTAATCGACTCGTGGTACATCGATTGGTTCGGACCCGAGGCGAGACTGTTCGACTATCTATTCGTTAGTCGAGCCGAGGATGTCGAGCCGGTGCGAGCGCGGACCAGGCGACCGACTTACCACCTGCCCGTGGGGGCCGATGTTTTGGGCGCCGCTCCCTGGGTTGCCTCCCACGCACGCACGAACGATTTGCTCGTCTACGGACGCCAGCCGCCGAATTATAATTACGATGTCGTTGAAGGCGTTGCCCGAGATGCTGGGCTGTCCGTACAACTCCGCGTACCCGCCGACATGGACCCCGCACGTAACCAAGTCAATCTCTTCAAAGCAATAAGCCACGCAAAGTTTGCGCTCGCATTTTGCAATACAGTTCACTACCATTTCGACTTGCCTGGCGTCGGTAGTTTTCTGACTTTCCGGTGGCTAGATATCTTGGCAGGTGGCGCGACCGTGGCTGGCGTACTCCCTCGGCCCAGGGGGTATGAGACGACTGTAGGTTGGGAGGGTGCCCATCTCGAGCTTCCCGCCGATGTATCGGAGGGAATGGCCACTCTCGCCGAGCAAGTCCGAAGTTACGACCCTCTGGTAGGAATCAGGAATCACTACGAGTCCCTAGTGCGAAATGATTGGCGCTTGCGCCTGCGAGATATCTTTGCCGCGATCGGGTTGGAAATGCCCCTCAGCCTAAAAACGGAGTTGAAAAGACTAGAAGAGTACCGAACAAGCCTGTTGTCGACCCACCCCCGCTTGAATGAACCCGCTAAGTGAGTCGATCAGCCGTTCGGGCAACCCGTGGAGTCGTGCGTGGGGATCAATGACGACCGGCATGGCATGACGGTCTGGGGCGCCCGCTTCGCCCCCTGGACGCTCGCGCGCACCGTAGACGAGATCGACCGCCTCATCCAGTTGGGCAACGCGAGCTACTTCGTCACCGCCAACCTGCACACGCTCATGCTCGCCGGCACCGACTCCGAGATGCGGACTGCGCTCGACGGGGCGGCGTTCGTGCTGGCCGACGGCATGCCGATTCTTTGGGGTGCGCGGCTGCGGGGCCGGCGGCTGCCGGAGCGCGTGGCGGGGTCGGACCTACTGCCGGCGCTGTGCGAAATGGCCGCGCGGCGGGGGTACCGGGTCTTCTTCCTCGGCGGACCTCCCGGCGTGGCCGAGGCGGGGGCCGGGCGACTGAGGGAGCGCTTCCCCGGCTTAGAAGTCGCCGGCACCGAGTCGCCGCCGTTCCGCCCGCTAACGCCGGAGGAGGAGTCGGCTCTCGTGGGGCGCGTCCGCGACGCCCGGCCGCACCTGCTGTTCGTGCTGTTCGGCCAGCCGAAGGGCGAACTGTGGATTCGCCGCCACATCGCGGAGTTGGGCGTGCCGGTCTGCGCGCAGTTCGGCGCGTCGCTCGATTTCGTCGCCGGCCGGGTGAGCCGCGCGCCGAGGTGGGTCCAGCGGGCCGGGGCGGAGTGGCTGTACCGGCTCGCGCAGGAGCCGCGCCGGCTCGGGGGGCGCTACGCACGCAACGGCCTATTTTTGGCCCGGATGCTGGCCGGGGACATCAAGACGGCCGCCGGGCGGCTGCTCCACTAGTGCGGGTTCCCAGCCGGCGAGCGCCCCGGCCATGACGACGTAGAGCGGGTTCGGCATCGCGTTGAACAGCGAGTCCAGCACCCAGAGCGTCACGACGACCGCGCACCCCGTGGCCGGGGCAACCTCCGGGGCGTGCCACCGCTCCGGGGGCGTGCCGACCGCGAAGCGGCCGACGGGCAGGAGCATCGCCGCGCCGAGGAGCACCAGCCCGACGACGCCCCGATCCCCCAGGACGATGACCCAAAGCCCGTCGGTGACGGAGACATCTTCGCCCGCCTCGTTGTACACCCGCCCCCGGCCCCAGCCGCCCCAGCCGGCGAGCGGCCTCTGGAGCGCCTTGGCGATGAGGATGTTCTCGTTGTTGAGACGGAATTCGAGCGAACCCGCCCGGTCCTGTTCGATGTTCGCCGCGGTCCACTCGACCATCTCGGCCCCCGACCAGAGGCCACTCGCGCGGGCGGAGCAGTAGGCGACCGGCAGCGCCAGGAGGAGCAGCAACCACCAGCGCGAGCCGGTCGTGGGCGACAGCCACAGGACCGCGCCGCCGGCCAGGGCGAGGGCGATCGCCCCCGTGGACTTGACCAGCACCACCACGGGGACGAGCAGGAGCAGGTAGCCGGGCAGGGCCAGCGGCCGGCGCAACCAGACCGCCAGCAGCGCGCCGGAGGCCACGAACATGCCGACGGCCAGCCCGTGCTGCATGAACACCATCGGCCGGTAGCCGCCGAAGCGAATCGTCTGGAGGAAGTCGTGCTGGGCGTAGCCGTACACAATGCCGTGGAGCTGGGGGCTCATCCGCGACTCCCACAGGCACAGCGGCGCGTAGACCGCCGCCGCCGCGACCGTGCTGACCGCGAGGTCGCGCAGCGCCGCCCGGTCGGCGAAGTAGACCCGCCCGAGAAAGTAGGGGATGCCCCACCCCGTGATGGCGCTGAGGGTCTGCGCCGCCGCGTCGCGCAGTGCCGGACTCCCGTCGGGCGGCGGGTCGTTCAACAGCACCGACGGCAGCGGCCAGGCGCACCAGGCGATCATCGGCCAGTCGATTCGGCGGGGGACGAAGGCGAACAGGCGCGCGGAGTCGTACAGGAGCGCGGCCAGCAGCCCGGCGTAGCCGATTGCCTGGAACTTGCCGAGCTTGATCGGGCCAAGTTCCACGACCCCCCGCACCGCCTCCGGCAAGAACAAACTGCCCGACAGTACGATCAGGAGCATCGCCCGGTGGGGCGGCAGCGACGGGAACAGCGCCACCATGGCGAGCAGCCAGGCAACGATGGCGTAGGGGGCGAGTTCGGGACTCACGGGGTGGTCACTTTCGCCGGGGGCCAGGTGCCGTTCGCGGCCGCAACTAGGGCCGCCTCGAACAGGTCGGTCGCGTCGTCCCAGGTGTAGCGCGTGGCGGTGGCGTAGGCGGCGTCGGACATCGCGCGCCACTCGGCGTCAGTCAGCCGCAAGACCCGGAGGAGGGCGTCCGCAAGACCTGCTTCGTCACCGATATCGACTAGGTGTCCGTTTAGACCTGGCTTAATGACATCGATCGAACCGCCGACCTTGGTTGAGACGACAGGGCACCGGCACGCCATCGCCTCTAGGGGTGGGAGGTGGAACCCCTCCGACCGACTCCCGCACAGCCAGACATCGCACCGGCCGTAAAGTGAGCGCAGCATCGTTTGCGGCGGCGTGTTCTGGTACTCGGCCCAATCCGGTAGCAGTAGACGAGGGTCAATATGTTGATGGCCGAAGGCAATGAGACGCAGTTCTGGTAAGTGCTGCTTCGCCTTAGCCAGTGCTGCAAGACTAACCTCACAACCCTTCATCCAGTGAGATGAGTAGAGTAAACCGGCCGTTGGACGTTTTTGCTTGCCGCGAGTCGCGGCGTGGAACAGGTCCGTATCGACTGAGTTGTGAACTAGCACGGCGCCGGGGTCGTCGTATTCGTCACGCGCGAGGCCGATCAGCCATTGCGAAATGGTCACTTTTTTGAGCGGCAGTCGCCATGTCGCCCGAACGCGATCGACGGGAAGAAAGTCGAACACTTCGTGATGCTGAATGAAGTAAACTTGCGCTCCCTTTGCGGGCGGCAACTCGGCCACCCACTCGGCCGTCTCCCACCACGTTGCGATCACTACGTCCGCGTCGGGCAGGTCGCCGGCAACAACGGAGCGGGGCCGGTCGAGTTGGCGGACTTCGACGCCGGCGTGCTCGTAGTGGCTTTCGCCCGAACGCCGTCGCGGCCAGCGCCCGCGCAACGCATCACAGGCGGCCCCTCGGAGCGACGGCATTCGGTGGGGTGGCGTAACGACGGTGACTGTGTGCCCCCGGCGGGCCAGACGGCTCGCGTAGGTGGCAATGACGCGCTGTCCGCCGCTGAGGTCGGGGGCGGGCGAGACGAAGGTGATGCGCATCCGCGTTCACCGCCCCCGGATGGCACACGCCACGACTTTCCACGAAGCCGGCGAAAACGGCGCACGCCGCAGCGACGCGTACGCGTGCTTCCGAGCAGTCGTGATTTGGCCCGAACCCAGAGCCAGCCAGGCCCACGTCGCGTGGTGATCGGCGCGGGAGGGCGTGCCTACCTTCAAGAGTGTGGCGGGCGGAGTACCCAGCCCACGCCGCCGCCAGGCGGCGGTGAGTACTTTGGCCCGAGCGGCGGACACGACTCCCGCTTTGGCGTGGGTGTACGACTCGCTGTGCCGGCGGTAGCGGAGTAGGGGTGCGGCTAGATTAGCGACTGTGCCGTGCTCGGCGAGTTTTAGCACCAAGTCTAGATCCTCGCTCCCCTGGACATCGGACTGGTAGCCGCCGACTGCCCAGACCGAGTCCCGCCGAGCCATGAGCGTCGGGTGTACGATGGAAAGCGAGCCGGCCACATTGGCCCCGTCGATCGCTGAGTGGTCCGCAGGCATTTCCCAGTGGCCGATGAGATGCCCGTCAGGATCGATCAAGTCCGCCCAAGCCCCGACTGCCACCCGACTCAGATGACCCGCTAGGGACGCTACCTGCTTCTCGAACCGCTCCGGCAGGCACACGTCGTCCGCGTCCATGCGCGCGATGAACTCCCCCCGCGCCGCCGCCAGCATCTCGTTGAGCGCAACCACAATCCCCGTGTTGGCCCGGCTGGTGAGTCTAATGCGATAGTCGCGCTCCGCGTACCTCTGCAGGATCGCCAGCGACCCGTCGGTCGAGCCGTCGTCGGTGATCAGGAATTCGAAGTCGGCGAAGGTCTGTGCCAGCACGCTCTCAACCGCCTCGGCTACGTAGCGCTCGGCGTTGTACACTGGCATCAGGACTGAAACCAGGGGCGCCGTCACGGACTACTCGCTTTCAGTCTGGCGAGGACTGGGTCAGTGTATGCCAAAAATCGCTCGCGGAAGCGGTCAGCCGAGAAGTCGGCGGCGCGGCGGTGGGCGGCGGCGGCGAGCGTCGTCCGCAGGGCGTCGTCACGCGTTAGACGAACGATCCGCTCGGCCATGTCGTGCAAACTCCAGCAGGTGTAGCCAGACTCCCCGTCGCGGACCACTTCCGACGGACCGCCGCGGTTCAGCACCACCGGCACGCACCCCGCAGCCATTGCCTCCACCGGTGCAATACCGAAGTGTTCGATTTTATTCGGCTCGCGCTCGGCGTCTACCCCCAGTCCCATTGCGTGCCAAAATATCTTAGCGCGCCCGAGTTCGGCCCGCAACTCGCTTCGACTCGCGTTCGCCACGAACCGCACCGGTCTGTCGGCGGCGGTCTTCTGCAACTCGGCAAAGTAGGCCCGGTCTAGTGCGGTGTCGGATAGCCCCCCGACGAACACCATCTCCCACCCCGGCGCGCTCGGGGACACTTCGGCCAAGAACGCCGCGAGCAACTCGGCCTGCTGCTTTTCGGGCGTGAAGCGCCCAAGTGCGACCACCGCGTCGGCCTTGGGCCCGTCGAGCGCCTCCGTCAATACTGGCGGAGAAAGCACCTCGCAGCCCACGCCCCAATACTCTTCAGTCCAGCGGGACGCGTATTCCGAGATGGCCAGCCTAGTGGTGTACGTCGCCATCCGCTCGCGCCACCCCGCCTCGTAGACTCTGCGGCGGATGGGGTCGAGCAGCCGCGCGGCCCGGCTGCGGGACGGGGTGCCCCACGGCCAGTCGCGCGACTTGGCGAACCCGGGGAAGAGTACGTGCAGAACCCCGTGCCGGGCGTAGCAGTGCGGCGGTGCCCCGTGGACATTGGCCACGAACAGGTCGTAGGGCCGGCTGAGGTCCGCGTCCCACTCCCGCCAGTATCGGCGCGCGGCCGGCAGGTAGCGCCCGGAGTAAATGCTATGACCGGCCGGCGGCGGCACGAACCGCGAGTGGACTCCGCTGAGGTCGAGGCCGAAGAACTCTTCGAGCTGTCTGACCGTGAACCCCGGACGGTGATGGACGATTTCGACCTCGTGGTCGCGCCGAAGCGCATCGGCCATGACGGCGGTGACGAGTTCCGAGCCGCCCATGCCGCCGGCCGGCTCTTGGAAGAGGCCGACTTTCATGAACCGACGCCCTGTAGCGGGTGCAGCGATGGGCCGCCAGGAACCGCCTCACCCCAAAGCCATGTACCCGTCGCCCGGACACCTTCCCCTGGGCTCCGGGCAACGCACGCGGGTGTTCGCGGGCCGGGAAGAATCTCGACTTTGGCCGCACCGCCGATGTAATCCAAACCTACCGCCTCGCCCGACCGCATACCAATATCGACGTTATATATGCCAGGGGCGATGATTAGTTCGGGTAAATACATTTCGATCGAGTACGACCCCGTGATCGTCAGGTCGGGCGCGTGACCAAGCATGTCTGAATCAGTTGTGAAAAACCTCACGCCTTCGAGCGTACTGAAGCCGATCCCGAACGCAACCGCCGCCAATGGTCTAGAAATTCGGTAGGTGATTTTGACCCGCGCGGCCTCGCCATGTTGGAGGTGGGGCGTCAACCACTCCAGGGCAGTAATACTAGCTCCCGACGAGTTGATCAACGAAGGGCGCGGCGTGCCGGTCAAGTCCACTTGGCTGGCGAGGCTGCTGACGCCGCCCAGTAGGTAGCGGTCTACGACATCGCGAGAAATCCCACTGTCGATGATCGAGCCGTAACTCAGGTGAATCGTCTGACTGCATATGTTGATGATGGTTGACATCGTGTGGCTGACGAACAAGACTGTCCGGCCCTGCGTGGCGACCTCGCCCATCTTGCCGAGGCACTTCTTCTGGAACGTCGCGTCCCCCACCGCCAGCACCTCATCGACAATGAGAATCTCCGGCTCCAGGTGCGCCGCCACCGCGAACGCCAGCCGCACGTACATCCCGCTACTGTACCGCTTCACCGGCGTGTCGAGGAACTCCTCGACCTCGCTGAACGCCACGATCTCGTCGAACTTCGCGGCGATCTCGCGGCGAGTCATGCCGAGCACACTACCGTTGAGGTAGATGTTCTCGCGGCCCGTCAACTCCGGGTGGAAGCCGGTGCCGACTTCGAGCAAACTCCCCACGCGGCCGCGCAGGCCGACCTCGCCGGTGGTCGGCTCGGTGATGCGGCTGAGGATTTTCAGAAGCGTCGATTTGCCCGCGCCGTTGCGGCCGATGACCCCGACGCACTCGCCGCGCTTCACCTCGAAACTCACGTCTTTGAGTGCCCAGAAATCCTTCTCGGCCGGCGTGGACGAACCTCCGCGGCCACGCAGGCGCCGGCTCAGTCGGCGCACGCCGCCCTCGAGCACCTCCCGGAGGCCGACCTGGCCCTCCATTGCGCCACGCGGGGCGCCGATCCGGTAGAGTTTCCCGAGTCCCTCGACCCGGATCGCGGTGTCGCCCATACTACCCACTTAAATAATGTCCGCGAACCGCCGCTCTGTCGCCCGGAAGTAGCGGAACCCCGTCACCAGCAACCCCGCTGCGCTAGCGGTTGACACTGGCAGCACCCACCCGCCGACTTCTCCCGTGCCGAGTAGGCACCAGCGGAACCCCTCGATCACCCCGACCATCGGGTTCAGCGCAAGGAGAGCCCGGTACCGCTCCGCCACGCTGAACATACTGAAACCCACCGGCGTGACGTACAGCCCGAACTGCACCAGGAACGGCACGACGAACCGCACGTCGCGGTAGCGCACCGTGAGGGCCGCGAGCCAAAACCCCACCCCGAGCGCCGCCGCGAGGGCCAGCAGCACCATCGCCGGCAACAGGAGCACCTGAACCGGCGGGGCGACACCGTACCACGCCATTAGCCCGGCGGTCATCAGCCCCGTAATCAGCAGGTCGGCGAACGCCACCGCCACCACCGACGCGGGGACGATCACCCTGGGGAAGTACACCTTAGAGATTAGGTTCGCGTTGGCAAGAACGCTGTTGCTGCCGTCGCCCATGACCGCCGCGAAGAACTGCCAGGCGGTCATCCCCGCGAGCACCATTAGGGGGTACGGCACCCCCCCCGGCGACGGCAAGTTCGCCAGCCGGCCGAACACCACCACGAAGATAACCGTGACCAACAATGGCCGGATGACAGCCCACGCCACGCCGACGGTCGTCTGCTTGTAGCGCACCTTGAGGTCGCGCCACGCCAGAAACGCGAATAACTCGCGGTAGCGCCAAAGCTCCGCCCAGTAGCCGAGGCTCGCGCCGCCGGGGCGAAGAACGAGTTCGGGGAGGGCGGGGTACAGGGAGGCCGCGGAGTCGAGTACCGCCCCAGACGGTTGGGTTGGTGCGGACGTAACCATAGTGGGCTGAGCCATCCGTGAAGCGATCTCCGGCGTGTCGAGTCAATCTAGAACTATGAAGGCGTTGCGGCACCACGCGGTGTACCGAGGGCGGCATCAAGCAGCACCCACCGCCGGCGGTGCATCTCTCGGTGCGTGAGTTTCCGCGCTGTGGACAGTGCTTCCGTTCCGAGGCGTTCGAGTTGCTCACGGTCTGAGACCAGCCCGGCTATGGCGTCCGCTAGCGCGGCCGGGTCGCCGGGGGGCACGAGCAGCCCGTTCCCGCCGTGACGCACGCAGTCCCGCAGACCTCCAGTGTCGCTGGCCAGCACCGGCACCGCCTGGGAGAAGGCGTCGTAGACGATTCGCGGCTGCTCGTCCCCGAGGCTGGGCACCACCACCAGGTCGGCTGCGGCCACGACCTCCAGGAACGGCTTGCCGTAGGGGAGGGTGCCGAGGATGCGGACCACGCCTCCGCCGATGTCGGCCTCGGCCCGCCGGCACTCCTCGGCCAACTCACCCGCTCCGAGCAGGTCGAGCCTCACTGGGACTCCGCGCCGGACGAGAAGTCGGACGGCGTCGAGGAGTACCCGCACCCCTTTATCGGGTGTCAGCCGGCCGGCGAATAACAGTCTAGGCGGGCGATCTAGGTCCGCACTACGAGCCGACCAATCAGCGATTGCTAAACTCCCGTCCCGCAAGTCGGCGGGGTCGATCCAACTCGCGTGGATCACATGGCCCCGCCGCCACTCCCCGCCGAGCATTTCGGTTCGGTAGGCGGACTGGGTGAACAGCGCCAGGTCGGCCGCACGCACGCACGCGCGGCCGATCACCTCGTAGGCGGCGCCCACTAGCCGGGCCTGGAGGCTGCGCCGCCCCGCCCGGCCCGCCGGCGCCCGCCAGTCGGCGGATTCTACGACCGAAACCAAGTATTTTCCCCGCAGCCGAGCGAACGGGGATCCTACCCAGCCGAGAGGGTACGGCCACCCGCCCACGCCGACGTGAACCGCATCAGCCCGCCCGACCTCCGCCCAAACCTGCCGCAACACGGCCGGCAACTGTAGCACCGCTCGAGGCCGCGACCCCGCTGCCGGCAAGGCAACGAACTGGAATCGGCAGCCGCCCCGAGGACGTGGGAGCGGCACGAGGTCCGAGCCGGGCGGGGGCGGGCCGAGCGGGGCGACCAGCGTGAAGTCGTCGAGGTAAACGAGGTGTTCGACTAAATCTTTTGCCCACAGCCGATCAGTCAGCAGTGCGCCGTCCGGCCCTGCCGTGCATCGAATGTTGCTGAGTAGTAGGTAGGGCTGATGAACGGTTGGGTAGCTGGCGTCGGCGGTATCTGCCACATTAGCATCAGACCTGATGACACCTTTCATAGCTGGCCGACCCTAGATCGAATTGGTAGTATTTAAACAAACTGGGAAAAAGAGCAATAATAAAATATGAATAAATCTTGAAAATTATAAGTGAGATCAATATAATCCGTCAATGGTATGATGTAAATCGTTGATAAAGCCGCCGTTTTCATAATATTTACTTAGGGAGGATTGTGCCGCTCTCACTATGCGGACAGCGGAACGAGGATTGCGAACATACCACCCGCAAACGTCTGGTAGGTCGGTCAAGTCCCATCGCACCGGTACGTAGGTCTCATACGGTTTGAAAATGTCAGGGCTGGTTTCTAAATGATCCATACAAGGTTTGATCAAAAGGGCGCCTGCAGCAACGGCCTCGTAATCTCGAAAACATAGTTCGCCCCAGCCGAATGGGCTGACTACAATTTTGCTGAGAAGCAGTTCAAGCAGGTACCACTTAGGTGAGAGGCGAGCAACACCGGTATGACGCGATTGGGGTACTACGGAATCCAAGCACTCTTGAGCGTAACGACGGTATGTGTGATACCACTCGTCTATGTCCGCCTGTGGGCGTCCAAATCGGCGGTTAATAGTATACGGTCGAGCAGGCCAAAGCTCGGAGAATGGACGAGATGCGCGAAGAAGTTTACGATACTTTGAGCAGACACCTAGATTCCAGCCTCTTACGAGTTTGCTAAGATAAGCGGGTTCGGGCTTTGAACCGAAGTGCCAGCCATTGAGGTCGTAGCCGAGGTCACGAGTAAGAAAATGCGTGAAAATATATCCACCATCGAAGTCGAGTTCGTATAAAGATCGATCGCGTAAAATCTGGCGTTTGATATATCGATCGACATAGGCTAGTACTCCAAAATGAGGGCTACATGTCGGGGCGTAATAATCCAGAAAAATCAAACGAGGCCGATGAGGTACTGATGCCATCTCGCGTACAACGGCTTGGAGTGCCTCCGCCGATTCGGACCAGGCAACCATGAATATAAAATAGTCGATATTTTGTTTATTTGTATTGTAAATATGGTGCAATTCGTCTAGCGATAGAGCGGTTTGTCTCTCTATGGTAATTGTGAGGGCTGAGGCGGCTTGTTTGTGATACATATCAAAGCCTTGGACCTGTTGGCCCTCAGGCGTACCAGTTTTATCACCTCGATCGACTACTAAAATACGACGGGGAGACTCGATAGATGCCATACACGCGTTGCTCGGCGAAGACGATGATTGACTATTGTTGTCCAGGCTGTATGTGATCAGTGCGGTTCATTCTCCCCCAGTTTGCCTACCCCCTTTTCTTCGGCCGGAAGCACCAAACTCCCGTCTCCGCGCAGCCCCACGGCCCTCGCCCTCAGTCGCGCCGAGTCGTTTTCCCGCCCAGCCTTCCGGTACGCGAGCGCTAGGTGTACGCACCGCGCCGCCGTCGGCTCTTGGTCCACCGCCCGCTCCAAGTCGGCGACCGCTTCGGCCACGCGCTCGGCTTTCAGTCGGGCGGTGCCGCGCGTGTCGAGCAACTCGGCCGTCTCGCCCACTTGGACCTGGGCCTTCGCCAACAGCGATTCGACTTCCTCGGCCGGCCCGCCGGAGAGGACGAGCATGTACGCGAGGTTGTTCACCGCCGCCGCGTCGCCGCCGGCCTGCACCACGGAGCGGAACGCGGTGGCGGCGTCGTTGTAGCGGCCGCGGCGGGCGTGGAACAGCCCCCGGATCGAAGAAACTTCGCTGCCACTGCCCGCCGACGCCAGGCGGCGCGCCAGCTCGGCCTCGATCGCGTCGAGTTGGGCGTCGGTCAGCGGCGTGGTGGTGTACGCGATTTCGAGTAGCGTCGCGGCGACTGCCGCCGGGGTGACTTCACCGCCGACCGGCCGGACGAGGGCCAGCGCCGGCTCGGTCTGGCCGCGCTTGCCGAGGTACGCGGCGAGGGCCAGGCGGTCGGCCTGGCGGTCGGACTCGGTCGCCCTCCGCAGCAGGCGTTCGGCGAGGGCTTGCAGCGGCGCGCCGGCCTCGCCCGAGTCCCGCGCGGCCGACTCGGCGACTCCGGCCAGGGAGCGCAGCCGGTCGGCGTCCTCGGGCTTCTTGCCGGCGGCGGGGGCGGACTTGGCGACCAACTCGGCGGCGTCGGTCGCGCGGCCGGATCGCGCCAGCCACGCCGCCCGGAGGCGCAGCCCCTGCGCGTCGCCGGGCGCGGCCGCGTCGAGCCGGTCGAGCCACGACTCGGCGGCGTCGGGCGTGCCGTTCTTCAGCAGGCGGTCGATGAAGAACGCCAGCCCCGCCGGGTTGCGGTCGTCGCGGCTCAGCACGTTGACCATCAGCCGCCGCCCGCCGGGCCAGTCGCCGGTGTCGGCGAGCAGTTTGCCCAGCAGGAACTCGGCGTCCGAGGAGAGCGGGCCGCGCCGAGCCATCTCTTGAAGTTGGGCAATAGCGTCGCGCCGGTGCGCCACCCGCGTTGCCAACAGCCGCGCCCTGGCGAGCGCGTCGGCGCCACTCAGGGGATCGGCGGCGAGGTTGCGGTCCAGGAGCGAAACTCCCTCGCGGAACGAGGCGTAGTTGCCCGGCGCGAGGCCGGCGGCGAGGGCGCGGGTGGCCCACGCCGCGTCGGCGGGCTTGGGGTTCGCGGCCAGGAACTGGCGCAGCGGCCCGACGGCGCGCTGCGGGGCGCCCGCGCGCTCGGCGAAGCGGGCGAGCTCGCGCACCGCAGCCGGGTCGGCGGGGCGCTCGGCCACCGCTTTAGCGTAAGCCGCCTCGGCCTCCGGGGCGCGCCCGGCCGCGTCCAGGCACTGCGCGGTCGCCAGCGTCAGTGCCGCGCCGGTCAGCCTGGCGCTCATCTCGGCGATCGTCGTGTCTACCCGCTCCGGCCGGCCCGACTTCGCGTAGAACTGGCAGAGCGCCGCCCACGGCCCGGCCCGGTCGCCGCCCACCGCCGTCGCCCGGCGCAGCGCGGCCTCCGCGTCGGCGCCGCGCCCGGCGACCGCCAGGACGCTCGCGCGCCAGACGTGCCCCTCGGCCTCGGTCGAGTCGGCCGGGACCGCCGCGCCGGCGAGTTCGACGGCCCGCTCGGTCTCCCGGTTGACCAGCGACATGTCCGCGGCCAGGCGGCTGAGCTGCGGCGAGAGCCGCCCCTGGGGGGCGGCGCGCTGGATCACGCGCTCGGCCTCGGCGTAGCGGCGGCGCTCGCACAGCAGCCCCACCACGCGCTGCACGACCTCCGGCCGGCGGTCGCCGAGTTCGACGGCGCGCGAGTAGTCGGCCAGCGCGTCGTCGGCCCTCCCCTCCATCTCCGAAAGCGTCCCCTGGGCCGTCGCCGGCCGGGGCCACGCCGGCCGCGCCAGCGCCGCCGCCGCCAGGTGCCGCCGCGCCTCCGCGAGCATAGCCGGGGTCCGGTCCTCGGGCCGGGTCAGGAGCATGAGCGCTTCGAGGTAGTGGCCCACCGGCCCCGAGTCGCCCTCGGCTTTGCGAATGTCGCCGAGTGTCGCCGTCATCTCCCCGCGATCGCCGGCCGCCATCGCCAGGTCGAACTGCTGGAGCCGCACGCCGATGGCTTCGGGCCGGAGCCTCACGACCTCGCCCCACCACCGCCGCACACCCGCCAGGTCGCTCCAGCGGGAGTGGGCGCCGGCGAGCGCCACGCACAGTTGTAGCTTCTCATCAACGCCGCACGACGCCAGCCGGGCCTCGGCCTCGGCGGTGCGGGCCGCATCGCGGGGCAAGAGTTCGAGCTTCGCGCCCAGAACTTCGACCGGCGGCGTCGGCCCGCCGGCGGATGCGAGCACGGCAGCCGCGCCCGCCGCGTCGCCCTTGCGCGAGAGCAGTCGCGCGAGCGGCACGGCGAACTCGGGCGCGCCCGGCCGGGCGGCGAGGGCGGTCTCCAGCAGCTTGCGCGCGTCGTCGGTTCGGCCGTCGGCGGCGAGCACCTCGACGCGCAGCAGGAGCACGTCGGCCGACCCCGGCAACTGCGCCTCGGCCTCGGCGAGCGCGGGTTCGATATCGCCAGCCGTGCGGCCCGGCGCGGCGGAGGCCAGGTGCCGCGACACGCGCAGTTGGACGTAGGTCAGCTTGGCGGCGGGGGAGGCATTGGGGGTGGAGGCGAGCCGGCGGTAGTAGCCGACGGCCTCGTCGAGACGCCCGCCCTTGATCAGCACCCGCGCGACCCCCTCGGCCGCGTCGGCCCGGAGCGACTCGGCCCGGCGGAACGCGGCCAGCGCGAGGTCGTCCTCGCCGAGCGCCTCGTGGCAGCGGCCGGCGAGGACATCCGCCGCGGCCGCGAGGTCCGCGCCGGCGGCGGTCAGGCTCGCGCGGCCCGCTTCCAGCAGCGACTTCGCCCCGCGCCAGTCGCCGCGCGACCCCCTTAGCTGGGCGCGCAGCACCAGCGCGCGGCCGGGGTCGAGTTTCCAGCGCTCGACCTCGCCGAGGGCTCGCTCGGCCGCGGCGGCGTCGCCCGCGCCGACCGCCAACTCGGCCGCCGCGAACAGCAGTTGCGGGCTGCCGGGCGCGCGGGCCAGCCCCTGCTTCAGGGCGTCCGCCGCCGCGGCGCGGTCGCCGGCACGCTCCTCGGCGGCGGCGAGGGCGTAGTACAGCCGCGCGTCGCCGGGCTGCCGACCGATCGCGTGCTTCAAGTGCCGCCGGGCCTCCGCAGGCGGCGAAATCTCGGCCGCGGCGAGCCGCACTTCGACGTTATCGGGCGCGAGGCGCTCGGCCTCGGCGAGGTCGCGGGCGGCGTCGCCCGCGCGGTACGCAGCCCGGTAGCGCGCCCGGCCGAGCCACGCGGCGGGGTCGGCGGGGTTCTTCTCGGCCATCCGGTCGATCACCCGGTCGGCCGGGGCCGCACCCTCGGGGCCACCCCCGCGGAGCAGCACCGCCAGGCGCATGGAGCGCCCAACGGCGGCGGGGTCGAGTTCGAGCGCGCGGCGGTACTGGGCCTCGGCCTGGGCGCGGTCGCCGAGCGCGTCGTGGCACTCCGCCAGGAGGCCGGCGAGCGCGGCGTCGGCGGCGGTCGCTGCCCCCAGCGCCGCCAGGTGCGGCAGCGCGTCGAGGTAGCGCCCCTGACGGGCGAGCAGCCGGGCCAGGCTGCGGCGGGCGTCGGCCCGCGCCGGGTCGTCGGCCACCACGCGCTCGTAGACCGCGGTGACGGCCTGGAGCGACTTGGCGTCGCGCGCCTGCGGCTCGACCATGCGGGCGTACCAGGCGCGGGCGTCGGTGTCGGCCGGGGCGCGGGTGAGGTATTCGGCGACCAGCCGCCCGGCGCGGTCGAGCTTCCCGTCCGACTCGGCGGCGCGTGCCAACTCCAATAGCCCCGCCGCCCCGCGCCTCTGGTGGTAGCGCTGTAGCGCGACGAGGGCGCCGCCGCCCAGCGCGAACGCGGCGACTAGGGCGACCGCCAGTCGGATGTTCAGTCGCCCCCGCATCGCAGACCCCCTCGCCCCGTGAAGAAACCCCGCTACTTCGGCCCCGACTCGACCCCGAGGACTTCGTTCAACTTCGGCACGAGCGCCGCCATCAACCGGTAGCACGGGTCGCCCTCGACCGGCTCGTCCTGGCCGGCAATTTGCCGGACGAAGTAGCACTTGTACAACACCGGCGTGCGGCGGAACGCGCGGCCGGGATTGCCCGGCACCCGCCACGGGCCACCGTCGGACCACGACCAAAACACCCGCAGGTGGACCGGCACGTCGGCCTGAGGGCGGGTAAATTGCGACACCCAGAACTCGCCGCCCGTGCCCGCACCGCCGGAGTCCAGCGTCGTGCGCAGGTCCGGGGAACGCCACTCGTAGCCGTTGGCCGGGTAGCAGACCGTCGGGACGTGGCCGATTAAAGCGTCGGTCGGGCCGCACGCCACGTAGGCCATCACCACGGTGCCGTCAACGCGGCTGGTGTAGCGGAGGTTGACCCCGCGCCCGATGATCTCCTCGGCGATACCCAGGGGGTCGGCCTCGATGCGCGCGCCGTCCCACTCGCCGGCCTGCAGCGGCACCGCGTCGAGCTTCTGCGACTTGGCCTGCGCGGGCGCGTCGGTCCACGCGGCCCAGCGGTGCGACCACGCGCCGTGCATCGCGGCGTTTAGGCTGACGAGGACCACGGCGAGGGCGCCGGCGGCGTATCGGATCATCGTGACTGCTCCCGGCCCATGCCTCGGCGGTTAGCACTTCTGGCGGCGGTCATACGGTCGCCGCGACCGGCGTGGTCGGGACCGGCGTCTCGACGCCGTAGCCCCGCGCGTACGAGTCCTGGGGCGGCACCCCGTTGACGACGACACCGAGGAACAGCAGGTGGTGCTCGCGCGCCCGCTCGTAGGCGGCGTACACGTCGGCGACCTTGCTCACCCCCGGCCGCACCGAGAAAATCACCCCGTCGGCGGGCCGGCCGAGCAGGAAGCCGTCGGACACCATCAACAGCGGGCTGGAGTCCACGATGATGAAGTCGTACCGGCTGCGCATCGCGTCGTAGAGCAGCTTGATGGTACCCTGGGCCAGCCGCGCCGAGGCCGAGGCGGTGAACACCCCGGCCGGGAGCACGTTCAGGCCCGGCACCGAGGTCGGGTGGATCGCCTCCTTGATCTTCACCCCCCCGGCGAGCATCCCGCAGACGCCCGGCTCGCCGGGCACGTCGAACAGCCGGTGCAGCGACGGGCAGCGCAGGTCGCCGTCGATCAGGAGCGTGCGCCGCCCCGCGCGGGCCAGGCTCGCAGCGAGTTGTACCGCCAGGGTCGTCTTCCCCTCCGAGGGCGACGCGCTGGCGACCATGAGCACGGGGCAGTTCCCCTTCGCGGCGCCGTGCAACAGCCGGGTGCGGATCGCGTCGGCGGACTCGACCAGGCACTGCGCGTACCGCCCGGCGAGCGGCGCCGGGCCGGGCAGCGCCAGCGCGGCGGGGCGGTTCGCGTTGGGCATCACCGGCAGCATGCCGAGCACCGGCAGCTTCATCCCCTGCGCTACGTCGGCCATTGACTCGACCCGGCCCCGGCGGAACTCGCGGAACGACACCAGGAACAGCCCGGCCAGCAGGCCCACCAAGCCCAGCCCGCCCGCCTCTTGGACGCGCCCCATGCGATTGAGTACCGCTGCCGGCTCGGCCGGGGCGATCACCGCCACGCGCTGCCGACCCGACGCCTTCAGCTCGATTTCCAGGCGCTCCTTGCGCTCCCAAATCCCCCGCTGGAACTCTTCACTGTTCTTCACCTCCGAGCGGCGCTGCTCGAGTTCGGCCGTGTCGATGCCGAGCTTATCGACCTCGCGCCTCAGTTCCGCGACTTTAGCCGCGACGGCGACACTCTGGGCGCCGAGCGTGTCGAGTTCGAGTTGCGCGGCGCGAAGGGCCAGACCCAGGGCATCGTCGGCGCCCGCCTGGTGGCGTGCCGTCGCCGTGGCGAGGCGCGCGGTTCGCACGGCCTTCAACTCCTCGCGCGCCGCCTCCAGCTTCCGGTTAAGTGTGGACCACGCCGGGTTGTCCTTGGTCGTCACTCGCTCCAGGTCCGCCATCTTCTGCTGGACCGCCGCGACCTCGGCCTCTTTGGCGAGCACCTGCGGGTCGAGTTCGAGGTCGCGTTCTGCTGCCCGCGCCACCGCCGCCGCGTCGGGCCGGGCGCCCCCCTTCTGGTCGAGTTGCAGCTTGTAGCTGTTGATCTTGACTTCGAGTTCGCGCCGGCGGGCGTCGGTGCCCGCGAGTTCCTTTTTCATCGCCGAATACTCTTCGATGATCGCCCGCTGCTTGTAGCCCGCCACCGTCGCGTCGCCTCCCTTCAGGTCGCGCGTCAAGCCCTGGAGCGACTCGCGCAGGCGCCGGAGTTTCTCGTCCGCCTCGGCCGAAGCCTTCTGCAGTTCATTCAGCCGCGCGAGTTGGTCGGCGTACTCGGTCTTCCGGAGCGACTCCAGGTACGACTCCAGAACCGCGTTCAGGATCGGGGCGAAGTCCGAGCCGTCCTCGCGGGAGGTCAGCGACAGCCGCACGATCTCTGTCCCCTCGACCCGGTCCACCTTGAGTTCCTTTTCGAGCCACTCCACGGGGTCGCCCTGCCGGGTCAGCACCGGCAGTTGTCGGACCTTCTCCGAACTGATCGCGTCCCGCAGCACGGGGCGGCTGCGCATCATCGCCATCTGGGTGCGCGCGTAGCCGCCGGAGAAGTCCATCGACTGGTTGTCGCTCAGAATCCGCTCGGGGTTGGCCGCGATGCGCACCAGCGCGAACGACGTGACCTTCTCCGGGCGCCCCACCCACGCCGCCGCGCCCAAAAGCGCCGCGAGCGCCAGCCCGACAGGCACGGCCACCGGCCAGCAGCGCCGCAGCGACTTGAGCAGCTCGCCCGGCGTCGCAGCCTTGTGCAGGTTCGGCGGCGCGACCACCACCGACGCGGGCATCGGCGGCATCCCGAAGTGCGCCACGCCCGGCGACCGCACCGCCGCACCGTCAACTGGGGTGCGGGTGGCCGCGCG
>CAXTPM010000002.1:23853-26917 GCA_964245865.1 uncultured Fimbriiglobus sp.
TCGTCGGGGCCACTTCGGTCGGCGTCGCGGACTCTGAGTGCGTCGGCATGGCGGTTCGGCTCCACGGTCCAGATGAAAAACTCACGAGGCGTCGGCGTCACTGGGTCGGACCAGCTTGGCGAGGACGACGATCTCGATTCCCAAGAGCGTAAACGCCAGCGGCACCATCAGCCAGCCGGCGAGGTCATGGAACACAAAGTGCCCCGCCTCGCTCCCCAAGGAGCCGCTCGCCATGCCGGCGACGGTGATGCGGATGACGTTGCAAGCCAGCGCCAGCGGCACCGCACTAAGTGCGAGGATCACCCGCTGCGCGCGGCCCAGGGGCACCAGCGCGGCCGTGACGACCGCTAAGGCGCAGAACACCATCAGCATCTTCAACCCGCTGCACGCCTCGACGATGCCGAGTTCGCACGCAGGAGTGAGGATCACGTTCCCCTCGCGGTACGCAGTGGTGCCGAGCGCCTGCAAGAGGAACGTGCTCGACTTGGTGGCGATCGCTTGGAGGCCCGCGACGAGATTGCTGCCGCCGAGGATCGACGGGATCGGGAAAGCGAACGCGAACACCGCCAGTCCCGGCCAGACGCGCCGCAGCCACGGCCAGCCGCCGGCCAGCAGCACCAGCCCGGCGAGCGTGAGCAAAAGCGAGGCGTGGTCGAGCGGAGTGACATAGTAGTACGCCCCGGCCCCCCGCAGCCCTGCCGCAACCGCCAAGAGGGCAAGCCCCGAGGCGGGCGTGGGCCGCGCCGCAGCGGGCAACTCCCAAAAACGGAACCCAGCGAGCCCAAGCGCCACCAGCGGAATAATGAAACCGTGTGAGTAGTTAGGATCGACATCCCAAAGCCGGACCAGCCCGGTGAGTGTGGGGTAGTACGCCCACGCCGCCACGGCCGCAGCCACGCTGACCGGCAACAGGGCGGCGAAGTTCAGTCTGCTATATGTCGTTGAACTAGCCATTGGATACCGTGAGACGGTTCTCGGACACCTCGGCCCAATTGGATCGGGAAAGGCGTGCCGTCGGTCGCATCGTGGACGACGTGTAATGATTCTACAGGTCGCAAACGTCGCGTCAGCCGCGAAACCGCCGCGATTGTGGTAGCAGTTGTCCCACTGTCGGGCATGCTCCGACACGGTGTCGGAAAACTCCGCTCCCCGAGTGTCACAGAAGGCACGGATCGGGTCCGGGCGGTCGGCGGTCGGCTGCCGGGACCGGTTGACAACTAGGCTGCAGCGGCCTGGCGGCGCAGGCGGCGGGCCATGGCTAGCACGCCCCCGACGCACGGTAGGCCGCTGAGCGCGGCCGCGATGCTCGCCGGCTCGGGCAAACTTACCGCCGCAGGAGTTTGCCCTGGGCCGCTCGACTGGGCAACGCTTCGGGGCGGTGCGTCCACGGTCGCGGCCGGAATGACGACGGCGCGGCTGATACCGAGGCCCGACGCGACTGGGGCCGCCAGTAACGTGCCACTGATTTCGAGCTGAGGCGGCGAACGCAGAGGCGAAGCAGTCCCAGAGAAAACCGGGAACGCGCTCAGCAGCCCAGCTGATTGGGAACCCGCCGGCGTTCCGCCACCCGCGAAGGTACTGGCAAGTGAGAGGTTGCCGTTCGGCGGCGCGGCGACTAGCAAGAACGAGCCGAACGCCGCCAGCGTACCGATTGGGGCCATCGCGCTGGCGGTCTTCATCGCGGAGCCGGATGAGCCGAACGAGACGGGGTCGGGCTGGATAATTAAGTCGGCATTGCACCCGCACGTCGGTGGACAAGTCCGCGAGTTGTCGGCCCTGACCGCAACGAGGTCCAGCCCCGCCCGAGCAGGCCCAGCCGACCCGGCGGCAGCAGCCAAGGTGACGACTGCTACGACCAGAATCGATAACGGACGAGAAAGCAACATCGGATCACCTGAAACAATCGACTGCGAACGCCCTTCGCTTGCGGCGACGGACCGAACTCTCCCGGCCAGGTATGGCCGGGAGAGTGGGCAACAGCAGGAGTGCCTAGACCGCTGCGGTCTGGCGGCGCAGGCGGCGGCGAGCCATCGCTAGCACGCCCCCAACGCAAGGCAGGCCGCTGAGCGCCGCGACGACGCTAGCCGGCTCCGGCACGGCGCTGATCGAGCCGACCGTGACGGTGGAAGAAGAGAAAACCGTTTCGCCGAGGGCGGGTGCCTTGAATGAAACAGCAGCCTCCAGACTGTAGTTGCTGCTCAGGCCAACGTTGGAAGTCGAAGTCGCCGAGCCGCCTAGACCGCTCGCGGAGATCACGTTGGAGTTAGACCCCGCACTCCCGTTCAGGATCACATTGCCCGAAGGTGTAGACGTGGTTGTTAGCCCAATTGTGAACGGAATTCCCGACGGCCCAGTCGGGTTGAAGTAGGTGCCACCAACCAAAGTAATCAGAAACGGCTGCGTGTTCGGTGTCGTGGGAGAACCGGCAGATGCGGTCACCGACAGGTT
This sequence comes from uncultured Fimbriiglobus sp., assembly GCA_964245865.1. GTDB lineage: Bacteria > Planctomycetota > Planctomycetia > Gemmatales > Gemmataceae > Fimbriiglobus. The sequence goes on from CAXTPM010000002.1 coordinate 26,302, forward strand.
GGTTAGACTGATCGACTGCGACGTGCTCGTGGCCGACTCAGTAGCCGTGCCTGTGATCGTGTACGTGCCGTACGTTTTGCTAAACACCCCGTTAGACCCGATAACGATGCCTTCGTTGAAGCCACCTGCGCCTGAGACGAACAATGCCAGCCCGGCCTGCGCGGGTGCGGCGGCGATGGCGAGTGCGGCGACGGCGACGAGCGCCCGCCACGGGGACAAGAACTTGCGAGCGATCGTCATTCGGAACTCCGATGAGAACCTTGGGAAACTTGCCGGGGGCCACACTGACGCCCGGCGCTCAACTCGCCCCGCCGTGCGGTGCGCGGCCGGGGCGGTGATTCAGGTGCCGACCGCCACCGGCTCGGCCACCGCCACGGGAGTTGCGGGGCGGCAGGGGCCGGCGAGGCGGGCCAGCGCCGAGCCGGCGCGGCGGGCTTGGGTTTTCAGCGCTGGCGTCAGGCCGGAGAGCGGGTGGCGCTTCAGGCAGGCGACCGGCCCGCGCGACTGCGACACCGCGCGGCCGTCAGGGCCGGCGCGGTAGAGGCGGTCGCGGTCGGCTAGTACGCCGACGAGGCTCGCGCCGCAGGCGACGTAGGTGTCCGGCAGGATCACCGCG
>CAXTPM010000002.1:26927-27637 GCA_964245865.1 uncultured Fimbriiglobus sp.
GACGGTGCGCCGGCCGACCACGCAGCCCGCCCCGAGGGTGACGTGCGGGCCGACCACGGACCACGGGCCGACTTCCACACCCCGGCCAACGTGGACCGGGCCGACGAGTGTGGCAGTGGGGTGGATGCGGGCCGACGGCGGCACGCGCAGCCCCGTCGCGGCCTCGTTCAACGCGGCGCGGTTGGCCGCGAGGTAGTCGCCGAGTGTCCGGGCGCCATAGGAGCGCGGGACTTCCTCCCAGCAGCACTCCCCGAGCTCGTGGCCGGCGAGCAGGCGCGCGAGTGCGGCCTCGTCGGCGGCACTGGCCGGGAACTGCCGGCAGGCACGGCCCGAGAGGACCGCCCAGCCGTCCCAGTCCCAGCCCGACTCGGGCGCGCCCGCCCTGGTGCCGTAGAGCAGCACGGGGGCGGGGTTGGTGTGGGCGACGGGGTTGCGCGGCACCACGCGGTCGGCGTGGCCGAACAGCACCGGCTCGCCGCCCGACCCGCCGGCCAGCACCGCCCGCGAAACGCCGTAGCACTCGGGCAGCGTGTTGGCGATGTGGTGGCGGAAGCGCAGCCCCCAGCGCTCGCCCCGGCCGAGGAAGCGCCGGACTTCGTCGCTCGGGCCGTGGTGGACCCAATCGACGGTGGTGACGTTGCGACCGACTAGACCCTCGCACAGGTGCTGGATGATCGGCCGGTCTACAAGGTACAACAACGGTGACGGAT
>CAXTPM010000003.1:0-9911 GCA_964245865.1 uncultured Fimbriiglobus sp.
CCGCAACGATCCAGCACCGGGCCCGAGTTCCATGCCACCATGCCATCCCAGGCCGACGCCATGACCGCAGCGGGGATCGATCCCAGCGCCGAGGATTTCCGTGCCTTGGCGGACTCCCTGCCGCAGCTGGCGTGGATGGCGGACGGCGCCGGGTCGATCTTCTGGTACAACCGGCGCTGGTACGACTACACCGGCACCACGCCGGAGCAGATGCAGGGCTGGGGCAGGTTCGAGGTGCACCACCCCGACCACGTGGACGCCGTCAAGGCGCGCATCAAGCGCTCCTTCTCCACGGGCGAGCCGTGGGAGGACACCTTTCCCCTGCTGGGCCGGACCGGCGAATACCGCTGGTTCCTGGCCCGGGCGCAGCCGCTGCGTGACGGGACGGGGCGCATCGTGCGCTGGTTCGGCACCAACACCGACGTGACGGAGCAGCGGGAGCGCGACGTCGCCCTGTTTCGCAGCGAGCGCCGGTTCCGCTCCCTGGTGGAGGCGACGGCCTCCATCGTCTGGGTGCTGCCCCCGTCCGGCGAGATGGAGGACGAGCAGCCGGACTTGTTCGACATGAAGTTCGTGCGCGACGAGTTGTTCTACTACTCGCGCGACGAGAACCAGTTCCTCCGCCGGCGGCGCGTGTTCGTCTTCGCGCTGCAGGCCGACTTGGCCTCCGCGCGCTTCAAGGACGCCAGCGCCAGTTACCAGCGCATCGTCTTCGTGCTGGCGATGGTCCTTTCGTGCGTGCGCAAACTCAGCGACTGGCTCTCGACCGACGCGCTCAAGTTCGAGCTAGTGTTCCTCGGCGACGCGGCCGGCAAAACGCCGCTGCAGCACGAGTGGGAGTTGATGCAACTGCTGCTCAAGGAGTGGGCCGAGCGCGGCGGCGCGGAGTTGCGGCTCGACCCCACCCCGCAGCGACTGCGCGAGCGATTCGAGGCCGAGGCGCGCACGAGCCAAGTGCAGGTACTCGTCGTCGGCGAATCCGTCGAGCCGGTCGAGAGCGAGGTGGCCTCCGTCGCCACGCTCTCGGTGAGCGGCCCGACGCCGGTGCTGCGCGACGGCCACGGCCGGGCGGTGGAGTTGGGCGACGACGCCGATGCGTGGGCGGCGGCGACGGCGGGGCTGTTGGCGCAGTGGATTTAGGGCTGCTTGGCGGGCGGCGCGGGCTTCAGCTTGGCGGCTTCGGCGGCGAGACGACTATCGATGCGGATGACTGCATTACGTGCGCAGTCCCGAGTTTCGTCGGGCCACTCGCTATCAAGTGTTGCGAGGACCGCGAGAATCAAATCGGCCTCCTCGCGCCCGCCGTAGTTCGCCAGAATCTTCAGGCACCCGACTGCCGTGAATCCCTTGTCGTGGCACAAGAACGTCAAGGCAAGTCTGATATCGTCCCTACCGCCATACTTAGCGAGGAATTGCAATATTGTCTCTTTATCGTAATGGGTAAATCGCCCGTAAGCTAGTCGCCTCGCCACTGACACATACTTGCTACTGTCCGCTTTCACATGACATAGCACTGCAAAAATACATCGTACCTCGTGGCCGGTGGGCTGGGCTCGCTCCGCGAGAATTTTGTCGTACACCGGAAAGCCGAGTTGACCGACGGTCACGGCATTTCTGAACAACTCGGGATCACCTTCATCGGTCATCGTGGAAACATACAGCCTGACAACCGTAGCTCCATAATGAGCGAAGGCCATTTTAAGTACGATTGCAGTCATTGTTGCAGCTAGCACAGGACCACCTACTAAGTAGAACTATTTCCACATCGGCTTGCTGTCGAACAATAATTCTGGTGAAGCATCACGAATCTGTTTGTCCTGAAACTCGAATAGGCGCTTCGAGTAGCCGATCTCTTGATTAGTTGAAGTCCCACCATCCCGCATAAGATTAATGGGCTTATGCTCACCGATGTAGTGACCAGCGTTTGTCAAAATGTGACCAATCTCGTGGGGAAGTGTGAACGGTTTGCCGCCGACTAGCGAGTCGCCTTTCAACGCGCTTACGGAAATGAAAACGACATTGCAGTTTTCGGGCGCGATGGCATTTGCCTTGGCGATTGCACAGCCTGCTATCCTGACTGGTTCCGGACCATTTCGAGAAATAACTGAGTTGACAAAGAAGACCTCGATGTCGTCAGTCTCTGGGGTTCGCAGATCGGTGTTGTCGAGCACTGCCCGAGTTTCTGGCAGGTACAACTTATCTTTCACAAGTTTAGTCTTGTCGGGATCATCGTTATAAATAGGACCATCAAAGCCGTTGTAGAGATCAACACTTTGACCGACAACTCCATTAACGTTCTTGATAACGACAGGTGCCTTACGGTACTTCATCAGGAGTAGAATACCCACCTGAGCATACTGTTCATTCGCGGCATCGATGAGCTTAGTCGCCGCTGACTCGCTGACGATTAAACTCTTGTGCGAATCATACAGACTCGTGAAAACTACTTTGACGTAGCTCCTCACCGGCACTCGATAGTCTTTGCTGCTCGCAAAGGCGTTCGGGGCCACTTCGTACTTGGAAACGACGACATCGCCGAGGCGGGCCAGATGCGTCCGGTCACTGACCTTGTACTGACCGTCAGCTTTGACCAAAGCCAAGTCTCCTGGCGGTGTGTTGTCTACAGCTAGCACCTTGGGAAACTTTTTGTGAAAATAGTCGTCGTCCTTCTTATTTGACATCAAAATCTGAGAATCAGAACGGTACCAGCCGGTCCCGGCAGCACCGCCGGGCGCGGTGTTGAACCGCAGGCAATCGACCATCGTCAAGTCGTCCCGCACCACCTCGGGCTTGTCCGCGTCCGCCCGCGCAAGTGTTGTGATGCCCGTCTGCAAACGGGGTTCGGACGGTGTCCCAGCCGCGTCGGTCTTCGCCCACTTGGCTGGCTCGTAGACCCACACATAAAAGCGGTCTGGGTCGTCGTCGATGAAGTCGCGGTACTTGTCTGTCGCAACAGGGTCTTTGACGAGTTCAAACTTGTCCTCGTTCGGCACTTTATAAAACGCCTTCTCCAGCTTCGCCACCCGCAGCCCGCCCTTGTCCGTCACCTCCGTCGAGTCCGCGTAGGTGATGACCACCTTCACTTCGCCCGGCACCTTGGCGTCGCCTCCCGCCAGTGCCGTGCCGACTTGCTCCCAACCGCCCCCCTCCGGGTCGCCGGGCGGGGCATCCACGACCGGCGCCGCCCGCGCCGCCCCGCTGCCCGCCACCGCCGGGGCCGGCGGCGTGTCGAACGAGAGCGTCGCCTCTTTGCCCTTGGCGACGAACGGCCCGCTGTTTTTGGAGGGAGCCTCCCAGAATAGCCCGCTCCCGGAGATCGTGCCGCTCCACCCCAGGCTACTCGCCAAGTTGCGCGCCGCGCCCCCCGCCGCGCCGCCGAGGGAGAACTGGAACAGCCCCGGCGAGTCGAACAGCGTGGACATCGTGTTGTTGCGGACGGTGTAGGCCCAGTGGAACGTGTCCGCGTCGGGCCGGGTCACCGCCAGCGACACCGTGGCGTTCCCCTCCGGCATCGGGTACTTCGGCCCCTCCCACAGCCACGAACTCGGCGACCCAATGTCCACCACCGGGTCACTCGCCGACGCCACCGTCACCCCGCCCCAACTGCGGTCGTTGTAGTCGTAGTCGCAGCCGTTCCACCCCGCCATGTCCTCGAACGCGATCGACACGACCCCGCCGCTCTCGCTCACCGCGAACGCCTTGTGGTCGGCAATCGTGCCCACGGTGTCGGCGTCGAACACGATGTCGGTCGGCTCCTCGTCGCCGAGCGTCACCGTGATGGTGCCGGCCAGTGCCGCGACTGCCGCTGCGGTCGGCGAGTCGGCCCACACCGTCACCGTGCCGGCCGCGTCGGGGGTGTAGTCCGACCGGAACGTCAGTTCACCAGAGTGCGTGGCGTCGGTATCACCCGGCGTCCCACTCGCGGGAGTCGGTGCCGTCACCGCCCACCACGCCGGCACGACTCGGCTTTCGAGTTCGACGAGATTCGGCCGGAAGTGCGGCCGATGGCGAGCCGTCATGGACGACATCCTGTGCGGGTGATTTCACAGCAGCCATCGTGATGATACCCCGGCCGCCCTGGCCCGCCCAGGGGGAAGCCACAACTTCGCGCAACCTTCACCGCCCCGCCAAGTCCCGCCGCCGAACCCTCGCCGCCCGGCCGGCGTACTAGCCCCAACCGCCCCGCCCTTAGTCCGATGCGAGTCCGGCCGATGCTCAGTTCGATCACCAGCGCGAACCTGCTCCTCTCGGGCCTCGTGCTGACTCTCTTGCAAGTGATTGCCGCGCTGCCGTGGCTGCGCGCCATCGACCCGCGCGGCTTCCGCCAGGTCTTGCGCAACCCCGGCTCGCTGCTCACGGCCGTGGGGCTGGTGCTGGCCGGGTCGCTCGCGGTCACGCTGCTCTTGGGCACCAAGGCCGACTCCGACTGGCTCCCCATTGTTGGCCGCATTTACGGCGCGGTCCTGCACCTGCAAATCCTCATCGCGCTCTTCCTCGGCGTCCCCGCGCTACTCACGCTGCTCTTGCCCAAGACCGGCGCCGTGGCCTCGGCGGCGTACCGCGAGGGCTGGAGGCAGCCGCTCTTTTGGCTCATCGCCGGGTTCGCGGTGGTTGCCACCTGGGTGTCGGTCGTCACGCCGTACTTCACCTTTGGTGATGACTTCAAGATGATGAAGCAGATCGGCTTCGACATCGTCATGCTCGCGGCGGTGCTGTTCGGCGTGCTGGCGTCGAGCATCTCGATTAGTGAGGAAATCGAGGGCCGCACCGCGCTGACCGTCATGAGTAAGCCCGTCGGCAGGCGGCAGTTCCTCTTGGGCAAGTACCTCGGCGTTTTGATGGCCTGCGGTGGCATGACCTTACTGCTGGGGCTGAACTTCAACGCCGCCTGCCTGGCCACGCCGGAGTTCGACAAGATCAACGCCGACCGCGCCTACGACCAGATGCCCGAGGAGGCCAAGTTCACCAGCGTTCCTTTGTTCGAGAAGCTGGTCCCCCCCGGCCCGGCGCGCCCGGTCATGAACCGCGCGGGGATGTGGTTCGGCGAGACTTTCGCCAACACCTTCGGCCTGCTGCTGGGCTTCGGGCAAGTGATGGTGCTGGTGGCCGTGGCGACCGCGCTGGCCACCCGGCTCCCGTTCATCATCAACCTGGTGCTCTGCCTGGTGGTGTACTTCCTGGGGCACTTAGCACCCGTGGTGGTGCGGGCGACCGACGCGGCGCCGAGTTCCGGCGACGCGGGGACGAGTCTCGCGCGCTTCCTGGGCCAACTGTTCGACACGCTCTTACCGAGTCTCGAGTTCTTCAACATGGGGCCGGCGATCATCCGCGAGGCGCCCCTGGGGCTGATGTCGTTCGTGACGTACTCGCTCACCGTGACCGGTTACGCGGCCATCTACACCGCCATTGCCCTGCTCGCGGGGCTAATCTTCTTTGAAGAGCGCGACCTGGCGTGATTCAATAGACTGATCGGATTCGTATCAACCGCGCGGGAGTGTTGGCCATGTCTCAGGCGGACTACCGCGCCGCGAAGCGCTACCTCGACCCGACCCCGCTCAGCCGGGCCGGGGCTTACGCGGCGAGTGCCGTCGCGGCCGCGGCGTTCGCGCTCTTCCTGCCGCTGTGCTACCTGTTCGTGGACCTGCTGGTGCGCGGTAGGCCGGGCGGCGAGTTCGCCAGGAACACGCGGGCCTTCCCCTGGCTGGCCGAGTTGACCGCCTCCGGCGCCGACTTCCTCAATCTGATCCTGCTGAGCGCCCTCGCGCTGGTACTCGTCCGGGGCGTGGCGCAGAACCTCGCGGCCTACCTCGCCACCAGGGCCACGCTCGACGCCGGCACGCGCCTGCGCCGCGCCGTCTACACCCACGGCCAGCGCCTCAGCGCGGTGGCGATCCGGCCCGACGCCCAAGCGGAAGCCGGCGAACTCGTCAGCCGCAAGGTCGATGACATCCAGGACGCGTTCAGCGCCTCGATGACCACGGGGGTGCGCACGGCCGTGTCGGCCATTCTGCTCGCCGGAATCCTGTTCGCCAGCCACGTCTGGCTCACGGTGGCGGCGGTGGCGGTGGCGGCACTCGTGTGGCTGGTGGCCGGGGGCGCGGCGGCGTGGTTCCGCCGCGAGGCGCGAATCGCCGGGCGGCGCACCGAGTCCCGGCTCGGGCTGATCCGCGAGTCGCTCTCGGGGACGCAGCTCTCGAAGGCCTACCTGATGGAGCGCTTCGCCCAGACGCGCTTCGAGCGGCACCTGAGCGACCTGTCGAAGTCGGCGTGGCGTAAAACTCGGGGCGAGACGTTCTCGCGCCCCACCCTGCTCGCCATCATCACCGCCGCGGCGCTGGTAGTGATCTACCTCGGCGCCCGGCTCGTGCTCGCCGGGGAAATGTCGCTAGCCGCACTGGTCACCAAAGGCGTGGCCCTTGCCGCACTAGTGGTGGCACTCGCCCGGTTCCTGGCGGTGCAGGTGCGCGTGCGCCGGGCGGGGGGCGCCGCGGCCGACGTGCTGGAGTTCCTCGACCGCCGGGGCGACGTGGCGCAGACGGTTGACGCCGAGTTCCTGCAGCCGATGCAAAAACGCCTGGAGTTCGTCGGCGTCACGCTCGACGAACCCGGCACCGAGCGCACGGTCCTCGACGGCGTGAGCTTCGCCGTGCCGGCCAAGAGCGTCACCGCGATCATCGCCGGCACCGCCGAGGAGGGGCGGGCGGTCGCGCACCTGATGACGCGCTTCGCCGACCCGACATCGGGCGAGGTGCGGATCGACGGCAAGAACACGCGCTGGGTGACTTACGAGAGCATCCGCACGCAGGTCGCCCTGGTGCTCGAAAACGCCCTCACGTTCAGCGACACCGTGGCCAACAACATCGGCTGCGGCGACCCGGCGTACACGCTGCCCCAGATCGTGAGCGCCGCCAAGCTCGCGCACGCCCACCAGTTCGTGCAGCGCTTGCCCTACGGCTACGAGACGCGCGTCGGCACCGGCGGCATGTCGCTGAACCCCGGCGAGCGCTTCCGCATCGCGCTCGCGCGGGCCATCCTGCGCGACCCGTCGCTGTTGATTATCGAGGAGCCGTACAGCCCGCTCGACGCAGACAGCCAGGTCTTAATCGACGACACGATCAGCCGCGTGAGGGCCGGCCGCACGGTGGTGTTCCTCGCCCGCCGCCCGAGCACCGTGCGCAGCGCCGACGCGGTGGTCGTCCTCCGCCACGGCAAGGTCTCGGCCTCCGGGAGCCACGACGAGTTGATGGACGCCAGCGAGCAGTACCGGCAATTCCACCTGAAGCAAGCCCTCCTGAGCGGGTCGAACCAATGACCGGGCCTTATTCGGACGAGTTGGCCTGCGCCCTCGAAGCGGCCCGCCTTGCCTCGGCGTTCATCCTCGCCGAGTACGCCAACTTCGAGGTCATCCCCGACGCCCCGGCGTCCATTTCGACTGCGGTAGACAAGGGCGCCCAGGAGCGCATCCTGGGCCACATCCGCGCGAAGTACCCCGCCGACGGCATTCTCGCCGAGGAGTCCACGCCCGGCTCCGGCGACTCGCCCAAGAGTGAGCGCGTCTGGGTAGTGGACCCCATCGACGGCACGCGCGGCTTCGCCCGCAAGACCGGCGAGTTCTCGGTGATGATCGCCCTGGCGGTGAGCGGCGAACCCGTGATGGGCGTCGTACTCGAACCCGTCCTCGACCGCGTGACGTATGCCGTGAAGGGCGCCGGCTGCTGGAGTATGACGGGCGACTCGCTCGCCGAGCAGGAGTCGGTGAGTCAGCGCACCGACCTAAGCGACGCCACCCTCGCCGGGTCGCACGGCCCCGCCAAAGCCGTCGTCGCGGCCGTCAAGCCGGGCCGAGTGGTCGAAACGTACTCCGCCGGCATCAAGCTGGCGATGGTCGCGCGCGGCGAGGCCGACCTGTACCTCAACGACCACGACGGCTTCCACGACTGGGACATCTGCGCGGGGCACATCCTGGTGACGGAAGCGGGCGGCGCGGTGAGCCTGTTTGACGGCACGCCGATCACCTACGGCGGCTCGCAGGTGCGGCGCGGCGGGATGGCGGCGACGAACGGGCTGCTGCACGGCGAGGTGGTGAAAAGGCTGGCGGGGGTGGGCGGGTGAGTGTCTTCGGGCTTGGCCCCACTCGACGCGGCCGGCCCCAGGCTCATTTGACTCTGCGGCGGGGCGCTTGCACCGGGTTCACGACTGAGGTCGCCGCGTGTTCAGGTTGTTCGGGCAGTCTGAGTACGCGCCGTTCGTTTGCCCTCGTTGCGGTGGCCGAGACCACGCCGTCTGGAAGTTGCCGAATGTCGTACTCGTCCACTGGCTTCTGAATCCTGGACTGGTGGTCAACGAACTGCTGCTCGGCCAACGCATCCCGGCCCGGACGTATTTCTGCACGCGGTGTCCCGGCCTGATGACGGAGCGCCAGTTCGTCTACTGCCACGGGTGCGGCGAGTTCCAGGATGGGATGATCTGGTCCATGGGCCACGCCTTCGGGCACTGGCTGGGGCTGATCTGTCCCGACTGCGGCTGCCGAATCCCGTCGCTCTTGAACGTCACCTCGTGGCTCGTCCTGGCCCGCATCTCCCCGATCTGCTGGGTACTGTCCCGGTGTTTCGGGAAGCGTTATCAAAAGTCCGAGCGGGCGCGGGCGCTGCGAGCCAAGGAGGCGCTTACGGCGAAGCGGCGTACTTTCGAGTCGGGTTAGCTAGTCACTCGAGTCTCCCTGAGCGGGGGGCGTTCGCCCCCCGCTCAGGGAGCCGAAGCCCCTCACGCCGTCGGCGGCGTCGTCAGCCCCGCCGCCCCCGGCACCGGCCCGTCGTGGGCCACCTCGGCGAGCGACTCCCGCGCCGCCGCGATGATCGCCGTCACGTCGGCGTCCGTCAGCGCTGCCGACAAGAACGCCGCCTCGAACTGGCTGCACGGCAGGTAGACGCCCCGGTCCATCATCGCCCAGAAGAAGCGGGCGTAGCGGCCCTTGTCCGAGGTACACGCCGTGGCGTAATCGACCACGGGGGTGCCGGTGAAGAACAGCGTCGCCATGCTCCCCACCCGGTTGTAGCGGTGCGGCACCCCGGCCTCACGCGCGGCGGCGGTGATGCCGACTTCGAGCCGGGCGCCGATCTGTTCGAGCCTCGCATACGGCGGCTCGTCGCGCAGCATCGTTAGCGTGGCGATACCCGCCGCCATTGCCACGGGGTTCCCGGAGAGCGTGCCGGCCTGGAAGACTTTGCCGGCGGGGAGGATGTTCTTCATGATGTCCGCGCGGCCGGCATACGCCCCGACGGGGTAGCCGCCGCCGATGATCTTGCCGAGAGCGGTCACGTCGGGCGTGTCGCCGAACAAGCCTTGGGCGCCGGCGTAGCTGAGGCGGAAACCCGTCATCACCTCGTCGTAGATCAAGATTGTGCCGTAGTGGTACGTCAGTCGCCGTAGCTCGCTCCGGAACTCGTCGCTCGGCACGACTAGACCCATGTTGCCGACGACGGGTTCGAGCATTACCCCGGCGGTCTGGTCGCCGAACGCGGCGAAGAACTCGCGCAGCGCCTGGCAGTCGTTGTACGGCAAGACGGTGGTGTGTTGCGTCACCGAGAGCGGCACGCCGGGGCTGTCGGGCACCCCGAGGGTGAGGGCGCTACTGCCGGCGGACACCAGGAGAGCATCGACGTGGCCGTGGTAGCAGCCGGCGAACTTGACGAAGCGGTCCCGGCCGGTCGCGCCCCTGGCCAGGCGCACCGCCGACATCGCCGCCTCGGTGCCGCTGCTGGTGAAGCGCACCATCTCGACCGACGGGATGGCGTCGATCACCAGTTGGGCGAGTTCGGTCTCCTTCTCGCACGGCGCGCCGTAACTCGTGCCCAGTTGCGCGGCTTCCGTGGCGGCGGCGATGACTTTGGGGTGCGCGTGGCCGAGAATCA
>CAXTPM010000003.1:9926-24686 GCA_964245865.1 uncultured Fimbriiglobus sp.
TAAAGAGCGGCGAGCCGCCGACGCCACCAAAAGCACGGGCGGGGCTGTTCACACCACCTGGGATGACGGCCTGCGCGGCCTGGAACGCGGCGGCGGAGCGGGGGCGGGGCACCCGCGAGGTCGAGTTCATAGCGCCCTGTGGGGTTAGCGTTTCGGGTGGGCGTCGAGCAGAGCCTTGGCGCGGGCCACGGCCGCTTGCGACTCGGGGTCGTCGGCGTAGCAACCGACGACCTCGCGGCAGACATTGCGGCCGTCGCGGCGCGCGGCCTCGGGCGACTCGGCGGCGTCGGCGGTGGTCAACCGCGTCTCGGCGCGGGCGAGTAACTGCGCGAGCAACTCCCGCCGCGCGGCGGCGTCGAGCGGCGGCTTGGGCTTCAGGCGCTCCTGCCCCGCAAGCCCGACCAGGCGCGCGGCGCGCTGGGCGGGGTCGTCCCCGGCCCCCGCGGAGAGCGCGGCGTAGGCCGACGCGGCCCTGGGCCAGTCGCCCAGTTCCTCCAGCCGCAGCGCGCGCTGCAAAACGGCCTCGGGGCCGGCCGACTCTGGCGCGGGGTCGCGCTCGTACAGCCGGTCGCCGCGGATCGCCTCGGCCGCAGTTTTCAGGAGCGCCGGCACGTCTTTTTGCAGCAGTTGCACGTGCCGCTCGGCGACGAAGCTCGGGGCGAGTTTGCGCATCTCGTCGGCGCCGGGCACCACGGCCAGTTGGTCGGCCGGGAACTTGGCCAGGAGTTGCCGCCAGGCGCTCAGGGCGTCGCCGGTCTTGCCCGCCTCCTCGGCGTCGAGCGCGGCAATGGCCAGCTTGTACGACTCGGGTTCGTAGTCGCCGGGCCGGTTCCTCATCGCCGAACTGTTGAAGCGCTTCAAGAGCGCCGCGTCGTGGACTTTCGTGGCGGCACTCTTGACCTCGGCGCGGGCCTCGTCGGCCTGGGGGGTGCCGCCGTGCTTGGCCAGGAACGCCGAGGCGAGCGAGAGCTTTTCCTCGAAGTCGTCGGCGCCAACTACGCGCTTCAGCGCAGCCTCGGGCGGCTCGCTTCTCAGGAGTGCGGGCAGCGCCACGAACGCCACGCCGCCGAGAATGGCCAGCAGCGGGACGCCGAAGATCAAGGCCGAGACGAAGTTCTGCCGCCGGCGCCGCGAGGCCTTCTTAGCCTGCTTCTGGGACTTCTTGCGGCCCCCCGACACCTCGCCGCGCAGGCTCCGCGCCGCGGCCAGGTCGGCCTCGCCGAGCGGGCCGTCGATCATCGGCCGGTCGGCGCGGCGGGCGTTGGCCACGTCGGCGCCCACGGACTGCTGATTCTGCACCTTCTGGGTGATTTCCTCGAGCATCTTGCCCACGGTCGCCGCGTCCAGCGGCCGGTTCTCCTTGTTTTTTTCGAGGCAGAACATCACGAGATTGTCCATCCACACCGGCACGTCGGGCACCAGCCGGCGCGGCCGCACGGGGCTTTCGTTGACGTGCTTGAGGAACATTTCGACGGTATTTTCCGCGACGAACGGTTTCACGCCAGTTAGCAGTTCATAAAGGCAGACGCCCAGCGAATACAAGTCCGACTTCGGTCCCAGCGACTTGTCGCCGCGGCACTGCTCCGGCGACATGTACGCGGCCGTGCCGATGGTGCTGTTCGCGCCGGTGAGCGCCGTGACATCGGTGTCCTTGGCGATGCCGAAGTCGGTGAGCTTCAAGACGCCGTCGCGCGTCACCATGAGGTTGGAGGGCTTGAGGTCGCGGTGAATAATCCCCTTGTCATGCGCGTGCTGCAGCGCGTCGCACAAATGTTTGCCGTAGCCCACCACCTCGTCCCAGTCGATGCGGCGGCGGCGGGCCAGCACCTTGTCCAGCGACTCGCCGTCGATCAGTTCCATCGCAATGAACGGGGTGCCCCGGTGCTTGCCGGTGCCGTAGAGCCTCACGATGTGGGGGTGCTTGAGTTGCTTGAGGATCGCCGACTCGCGGTCGAAGCGGGCCATCGCCCCCTCGTTGCCCATGAGGCCGAAGCTGACGACCTTGAGCGCGACGGGCACGACCCGGCCGTCGTCGCGCCTCATGCGCGCCTTGTAGACGGTCCCCATGGCGCCCGAGCCGAGTTCGGCGTCGAGCGTGAACGGGCCGATGGTCTGGCCGATCATCATCGCCGTAGTCTCCCGTCCCCTCCCCGCGCGTCGGGGCCATTGTAACGCCCGCCGGCCGGGTTGTCCGCCGCGCGCTCAGCCCAGTTGGTTATAATCTCGTGACGGCACCACCCGCAGGGGTCCACTCGCATGGCTAGCGCGACACTCACGCCGACTCCGACCGACCGGGGCGCCCAGGGCAACGGGGCCGGGCGCAAGCTCGACGCCGAACTCGGCCAGGCCGCGCGGCGCATCCGCGCCGCCGATGTCTTGCGCGGCGCGCTCGCGCTGGCGGTCCTCACGCTCGCCTATGTGCTCGCCACGATGACGCTCGACCGCTCGGTCGAACTCCCCGCCGAGGCGCGCCTGGTCGGGCTAGTCGGCTACGCCCTCGCCGCACTCGGGGTGGGCTACTTCGCGCTCTACCGGCCGCTGGCGTGCAAATTGAACCCGCGCTACACCGCCCGGCGCATCGAGGAGACCGCCGAGGACGCCAAGAACGCGGTCATCAACTACGTCGATCTGCAGGACGCCGACATGGCCGAGGCGGTGCGCGCGCGCCTGGCGGCCCGCGCCGCGCAAGAAGTCGGCGGCGCCGACACGCGCCGGCTGTCCGAGTCGAAAAGCGTGGTGTGGCTCTTGGTGGGCGCTGGCCTGCTGGTCGCCGCGCTGGCGGTCTGCTTTTTGGTGTTCCGCCCCGGCCCGTTCTGGTCGCTCTTGAAGCGCGCGGTCCACCCCTACACCACCGCGACGATTGCGACCAAGACCGAACTCGAACTGCTCGCGCCGGAGTCCGGCAACGCCTCGGTGCTCAGCGGCGATACTCTCACGGTGCGCGCCCACGTCGGCGGCAGATTGCCCGACGCCGGCGAACCCGACGAGCCGCGCCTACTCGTGCGCTACAGCCCCGAGGCCGAACCCGAGGTCTACGCGCTGGAAGCGGGTGCCAGCCCGCGCGACCTCGCCCGCGCCCTGCCGCCGAGGGTACTCCAGAACGGCCTGTTCTACCGCGTGAGTGCCGGGGACGCGACCACGCCGGAGTACCGCATCGACGTGCGGCCGCGCCCGACCATCCTTAAAAGCCAGGCCCGCTACGACTACCCGGCGTACACGCGCCTCAAGCCCGAGACCGCCGACGGCCCGGCGGTGGAGGGCTTGCGCGGCACCGCCGTCGCGCTCACGGTGACGGCCAACCGGCCGCTGAAAACCGCGGCGCTGAGCTTCGACGCCCAAAGCGCGGAGTTGCCCGGCGAGATCGACCCGGCCGACGGCGCGCGGGCGACGTTCCGCTTCACCCTCGGCGAATCGACCAGCTACCGCGTCCGCTTCGCGGGCGCCGAGGGCGACCCCGGCGAGCCGTTCGGCCCGCACCCGGTGAAGGTGGCGCGCGACGACCGGCCGGTGCTCACGATCACGGCGCCCAAGGAGACCGAGACCGCCCTGCCCGCCAACGGCCTCTTGGCGGTCGATGGCATCGCCTCGGACGACTTCGGCCTGACGCAAGTGCGCCTGCGGATGCAGCTCGCCGGGCCGCGCCCCACGGAGTTGCAGTCGGTGTTCTACAAGGCCGGCAAGCCGCTCAAGCGGCCGAGCGACGGCACCGACCCCACGCGCCTGGAGGTGCAACTGTCGCAGTCGTTGAGCGACGCGAAGTTCGCCGACGGTCGCCCGGCCAACTTGGGCGAGAACGCGGTCCTCGAGTTCTGGCTCGAGGCGCTCGACAACTGCACCGTGCCCAACCCCAACGCCGGCCGCAGCGAGGTCAAGCGCGTCAAACTCGGCCCGCCCGAAACCAGCCCGCCGGCCAAGCAGCAGCAGGACGAGAAGCGCGAGCAGCGGAGAAATCAAGAGCAGGAGCAGCAGAAGCGCCAGGACCAACAACAAGCCGGCGAGCAACGCGACCCGAATCAGCCGCGCCCCGACGCGACCGACGACAGGCGCCCCAAGGACGGCCAGAAGCCGCCCGAGGGTCAGAAGTCGAACGACACGCCCAACCAAGGGGCGAACGAGCCGAAGCAGTCCGAGCCGGGCCAGTCGGCGCCGCCGAAGTCTGGCAACACGCCCCCGCAGCCGGGCAAGGCGCCCGAGCCGAACCAGGGGGCCGGCCAGCCCAACGGCGGCGAGCCGAAGCAGCCGCAAGGGGCCGAGACTCCGCCGAAGTCTCCGGGCGCCGAGCAGCCGAAAAACCAGGGCCAGCAGGCCGAGGGCGACCCACAATCCGGCGGCAAGTCGCAGCCGCCGTCGGCCGAGCAGCAGCGGGCCAAGCAGGAGGCGCGCGAGCTGCAACGGAAGCTAAACCAGGAGCGCGGCGGCAAGCCCGAGTCGGCCCCCGAGCCGCGCGAGCAGGCGCCGAGTCAGCAAGAGATCGAGCAGGCGGCGCGCGACCTCAATTCGAGCGACCCCGGCCAGAAGCAGAAGGCCGAGGAGACGCTCGACCGCGCCTTCGGCAAGGACGCCCGCGAGCGCGCCCAGCAGGAGGCCGAGCAGCTCAAGAACGACCTGAACTCGCCCGACGAGGCCAAAAAACAAGCCGCGCAGGACAAGCTCAAGGACTTGGCCGAGCAGGCGGAGAAGCGCCGGCAAGAAGAGCAGAACAAGCCCCAGCCGAAGGACGGCGGTAAGCAGGACAAGCCGAACTCGCAGCAGTCGAACAACGACCCGAACGCCAGCGGCAGCGGCAAGACGCCGCAGGGGCAGCCCGAGGGCGGCGACCCGTCGCGGAAGTCGCCCCCCAGTGGCGGCGGCAAGGGGGGCGACACGCCGAAGCCCGGCGATGCCCCGAAGGCGCAGCCGGGCCAGCAGCAGTCCGGCGGGCAATCGACTGGCAACCCGAAGCCACCCGAGGGCGATCCCGCGGGTCAACCCGAGGGGGGGAACCCCGGCGCCGGCGGGCCATCGCAGGTGGCCAAAGATTTGACCAGCCCCGACGACGCCAAGCGCGCTGAGGCCGAGCGCGACCTCGACCGGAAGGCCGGCCCCGAAAAGCGCAAGGAGATTCAGGACGGCCTGAAGTCCGACAAGCCCGCCGAGCGGAAGGCCGCGCAGGACAAGCTCGACCAGTACGCGCCGCCGGGGCAAGAGGGCAAGCCGAGCGGCGAGAAGCCGCCCGCCGGCCAACAGCCCACTCCCAAGGGGGGGCCGTCGCGCGACGAGATCAAGGACGCCGCGAGCAAGCTAAACTCGCCCGACCCCGCCGAGCGCAAGCAGGCCCAGGACACCATCGACAAAGCCATCGGCAAAGAGGCGCGCGAGCAGGCCCAGAAGGACGCCGAGCAACTCAAGAAGGACTTGACCGGCGACGATCCGGCCAAGCAGAAGTCCGCGCGGGAGAAACTTGACAAGCTCGCCAAAGACTTGAAGGAGCAGCAGGCTAAGGAGAACGCAGCCAACGCCCCGAAGTCCGGCGGCGAGCCGGAGGGCGGCGCCCCGAATAATAAGAAGGGCGGCGCCCAGGCTGCGAAGGACGCCGAGAAGGCGGCGCGCGACCTCGCCAACGGCACACCGGAGGAGAAGCAGGCGGCGCGCGACACGCTCGACAAGACCGTCGGCGAATCGAAGCGCCAGGAGATCGAGAAGCAGACCGAGGACGCCACCAAGGCCGCGCAGTCCGGCGGCGCGAAGGAGCAGGCGGACGCCAAGCGGAAGCTCGACGACGTGGCCAAACAGGCCGGGCAGGACGCCGCCGGCAAGTCGGGCGGTCAGAGCGAGCAGGGCGAGCAGGGCGAGGGCAAGCAGCCGTCGCCGGAGGAGGTCAGGGCCGCGCAGGAGAAAGCCAAGCAACTCGCCGACGACCTGACCGGCGACGACCAGGCCAAACGCGAAGCCGCCGAGAAGGCCGTCGATGACCAGATCGGCAAGGAGAAGCGCGAGCAACTCCAGCGGGACTTGAAGGACGCCAAGTCCGATGACCCCGCCAAGAGCGAGGCGGCGAAGAGGCGACTCGAAAAAGGTGCCGAGGAGGCCGCGAACAAGGCCGACGGCCGGCCGCAGAAGGACGGCAAGCCCGGCGAACCCGGCCCCGGCGGTGGCGGCCGGCCCGAGGGCGAGCGCGTGCCGGTGAAGGACGATCCGCTCGACCGCCTGCGCACCGCCGAGTTGCAGTTGGCCGACTTCGAGAAGGTGAAGGCCGACCCCGCGCTCCAGAAGCGCCTCGGCTACACCCCCGAGCAGTACCAGCGATTTTTAGACTCATTCCGCAAGGTGGTCGAGACCGAGCGGGCCGCGGTTAAGGAGGCCGAGGCCAAGACCCCGGCGGCGACGGGGCCGAAGGTCGATCTCAGCACCGGGAGCAAGGGCAGAAAGGTCGAGGCGAAGCCGGGCGCCGGGAGCGTCGCGGGCAGTGCGGTCGGCAAGGCTCCGCCGGGGTACTCCGAGGCGCAGCGGAGGTTCGCTGAGGAGGCGGCCAAGGGGCAGCAGCCGGCGCCGCAGCGGTAGGCTCCCGCCGTCGCGGACGGCGGGCTTTCGTTGGGGGTTTCTACTGGGGGTGTGCCCGTGGCGTTCGACCGCACCTTGGTTTCGCTCGACGCCCGCCGGGCTACGCACCGCTTCGCCGACGTTCTGGTGATCGGCGCCGGCATCGCCGGCCTGCGCGCCGCGCTCGAAGTCCCGCCGGGGCTGGAGGTGCTGGTCGTCACCAAGGACTCGGTGGCCGAGTCGAACTCGCGCTACGCCCAGGGCGGCATCGCCGGGGTGCGCGCCCCGGAGGACCGCTTCGAGAACCACGTCGAAGATACGCTCGTGGCCGGCGACGGGCTGTGCGACGCGGGCGTGGTCGATCACGTCGTGCGCGAGGCGACCTCGGAGATCGACAAGCTCATCGAGTGGGGGACGCACTTCGATTTAGAGAACGGCGAACTCGCCCTCACGCGCGAGGGGGGCCACAGCCACCGGCGCATCGTGCACGCGCTGGGCGACGCCACGGGCTACGAGGTCATGCGCGCCACCATCGCCAGGGCGGTCACCGCGCCGAACATTACCCTGCTTGATGACACCTTGACGGTAGACCTCGTCACCGACCCCGACTCCGGCGCGTGCCTCGGGGCGGTAATCTGGCACCCGCGCACCGGCAAGGTGTGCGTCTGGGCGCGGCAGACCATCCTGGCTTCGGGCGGGTGCGGGGTGGTGTACCGCGAGACGACCAACCCGCCGGTGGCCACCGGCGACGGCATGGCGTGCGCCTACCGCGCGGGGGCGACCTTGCGCGACATGGAGTTCATGCAGTTCCACCCGACGGTCTTGTACGTCGCGGGGTCGGCGCGCTCGCTGATTAGCGAGGCGGTGCGCGGCGAGGGGGCGTACCTGCGCGACGTGGCCGGGGAGCGCTTCATGCTCGGGGCCGACCCGCGAGGCGAACTCGCGCCGCGGGACATCGTGGCGCGGGCGATCTTCAAGCGCATGGCCGAGACGCGGCACCCGAACGTTTATCTGGACCTGTCGCACCTGCCGGCGAGTCTCGTGGAGTCGCGGTTCCCTGGGATCGCCAAGGCCTGCCGGGAGTTCGGGCTGGACATCCGGCGCGACCGCATTCCGGTGCGGCCGGGCGCCCACTACATGATCGGCGGCGTGACGGTGGACGGCGCGGGGCGCACCAGCGTGCCCAACCTGTGGGCGGCGGGCGAGGTCACCTCCAGCGGGCTGCACGGGGCGAACCGGCTGGCGTCGAACTCGCTATTGGAGGGCTTGGTCTACGGCGCGTCGTGCGGCCGGGGCGCCGCGGAAGCGGCGTCGGCGCCGGGCGGTAGTTGGGCCGTGCCGCCGATCAAGCTCGCCAAGGCCAACGACGGCCCGGCGGGCTTTTTGGATGTCGCCGACGTGACGAACTCGCTGCGGGCGCTGATGGTGCGCAAGATGGGGATCGTGCGCGAGGCCGGCAGTCTCGCCGAGGCGAGCCAGGACATCGCGTTCTGGTGCCGCTACGTGCTGGGCCGCGAGTTCGACAGCCGCGCGGGGTGGGAGTTGCAGAACCTCTTGACCGTGGCGCAACTGATGACGATCGCGGCCACGGGGCGCGAGGAGTCGCGCGGGACGCACTACCGCAGCGACTTCCCGCACCGGGACGACGCGCACTGGCTGCGCCACGTCGATAGTCCGCCGCTGGGGGAGTTGGCGGATCGGCCGGTGCCGGTGGGGGCGGCGCGGTGACGACCGGCCGAGGCGTTGACACCCGCGCCGGGCCGTTCTAAGCTACCCGCACGCCTCCTACCTCTGCCAGCCGAGTCTCGCCGCCGTGGCCCCGCTCGCTTTCGCCACCGTCGCCGTCATTACCGCCGCGCGGGGAGCGCGCACGGTGCGGCCCGGACTCGGCGACTAGACACTCGCCCGGCCGCGCCGCCCCCCGACTTGTGGCGGCACCCTTCCCCCTCCGGCCGAGGCGACTGACCCTATGAATCGCGTCGAAATCTACGACACCACCCTGCGCGACGGCAGCCAGGGCGAGGGCGTCAACTTCAGCGTGCAGGACAAGCTCCTCCTCACCAAGCGCCTCGACGAGTTGGGGGTCGATTACATCGAGGGCGGCTACCCGCTCTCGAACCCCAAGGACAGCGAATACTTTCGCGCCGTGCACGACATCCCGCTGAAGCACGCCCAGGTCGTGGCGTTCGGCATGACCCGGCGCAAGGGCGTCGCCGCGTCGGCCGACGCCGGGCTAGCGGCCTTGTTGGCGGGCGAAACGGCGGTGGTCACGATTGTCGGCAAGACGTGGGACTTCCACGTGCGCGAGGTTCTCCAGGTGAGCCTGGAGGAGAACCTCGCCATGATCGGCGACTCGGTAGCGCACTGCGTTGCGCGGAGCCGGCGGGTGTTCTACGACGCCGAGCACTTCTTCGACGGCCTCCGGGCGAACCGCGACTACGCCCTGGCCACGCTGCGTGCCGCGGCCTCGGCGGGGGCCGAAACCGTTGCGCTGTGTGACACCAACGGCGGCTCGCTGCCGGAGTTCGTTGCCGCGAGCGTGGCCGAGGTTGCCGCGGCGCTGCCGGGGGTGCGTCTGGGCATCCACTGCCACAACGACTGCGACCTGGCGGTGGCCAACAGTCTCGCCGGGGTGTCGGCCGGCGCGGCCCAGGTGCAGGGGACGATGAACGGCATCGGCGAGCGCTGCGGCAACGCCGACCTCGTGAGCGTCGTCGCCAACCTCGCCCTGAAGTACCGCCGGCCGGTGCTCACGCCCGAGAGCCTGGTGCGGCTGACCGAGGCGTCGCGCTACGTCTACGAGTTGGCCAACATGAACTTCCGCTCGGGGCAGCCGTTCGTGGGGCTGAGCGCGTTCGCCCACAAGGGGGGCATGCACACCCACGCGGTGGCTAAGAGTCCCGCGAGCTACGAGCACATCGACCCGTGTACGGTCGGCAACGAGCGGCGCATCCTGGTGAGCGAACTCTCGGGGCAATCGACCATCCTGGCGAAGACGACGAAGTACGCCCTCGCCCACGACAAATCGGTGATGGCCAAGATTCTGGCGCGCGTGCAAGACCTGGAGCACGCGGGCTACGAGTTCGAGGCCGCGGAGGCGTCGTTCGACATCCTGGTCAAGAAGGTCGCCGGGCTGTACGCGCCGCCGTTCGAGTGCGAGCGCTACCGGGTCAACATCGAGCAGACGCCGGCCGGGGTCGTCACCGAGGCGACCGTGAAGGTGCGAACCGGCGGCAGGGTTCTGCACACTGTCCACGAGGGCGACGGGCCGGTGAACGCGCTCGACGCCGCCTTGCGCGAGGCGCTGCGCGGGTCGTTCCCCCGCTTGGACGAGATGGCGCTGGTCGATTATAAAGTGCGGGTGGTGAACTCGCGCGAGGCCACGGCCGCGCGGGTGCGCGTCGTCATCGAGAGCCGCGATTCCACCGGCGTGTGGGGCACGGTGGGGGTCAGCGAGAACGTGGTCGAGGCGTCGTGGCTGGCACTGGTCGATAGCTTCGAGTACAAGCTGTTCAAGGACGCCGAAGGGGATTCGCACTCGTGACGACGGAACTGCCCAAGAGCTTCGACCCGGCCGCGGCGCGGCAGAAGTGCCTCGCCCTCTGGGACGAGCACCGCGACTTCGCGGCCGCCCCCGACGCGCCGGGCGAGGCGTACTCGATCGTCATCCCGCCGCCCAACGTCACGGGCGCGCTGCACATGGGGCACGCGCTCAACGGCACGCTGCAAGACGTGCTGGTGCGGTTCCACCGCATGCGCGGCTTCAACACACTGTGGGTGCCGGGGACCGACCACGCGGGGATCGCCACGCAGGCGGTGGTGGAACGGCTCGTCTGGAACACCGAGAAGAAGACCCGCCGCGACCTGGGCCGCGAGGAACTCGTCTCGCGCATCTGGAGTTGGAAGGACCGCTACGCCGCGCGCATCCTGGGTCAACTCAAGGAGTTGGGCGCGTCGTGCGACTGGTCGCGCACCGCGTTCACTCTGGACGCCAAATGCACCGCGGCCGTGCGCGAGGCGTTCCTACGCCTGTTCCGCGACGGCTACATCTACCGCGGCAAGCGCCTGGTGAACTGGGACACGCAACTGCAAACGAGCGTGGCCGACGACGAGACCTACACCGAAGACACCAAGGGCGGCTTCTGGACCTGCCACTACAAGGTGGTCGGCTCCGAGTCGGGCGAGGTGATCCGGTTTAGCACCACGCGCCCCGAAACCATGCTCGGCGACACGGCGGTGTGCGTCCACCCGAGCGACGAGCGCTACCGCCACCTCGTGGGCAAGCGCGTGGCGCAGCCGCACACGGGGCGCGAGATTCCCGTGATCGCCGACGCACTGTTGGCCGACCCGACCCTGGGTACGGGGTGCGTGAAGGTGACGCCGGCGCACGACCCCAACGACTACGCCTGCTGGACCCGGCACCCGGCCATCGGCATCATCAACATCCTGAACCCCGACGGCACGATTGCCGACGGCTTCGGCCCCTACTCCGGCCTGAAGCGCGCGGAAGCGCGCGAACTCGTCATCGCCAAGATGGACGAACTCGGCCAGTTCGAGGGGCGCGAGGACCGGGTGATTCCGCTGAAGTACAGCGACCGCAGCAAAACCGCCATCGAGCCGTACCTCTCGGACCAGTGGTTCGTGCAGATGGCCGACCGCGACGACGGCAAGCCGGGACTCGCGCAACTCGCCATCGACGCCGTCACCACCGGCAAGGTGAAGTTCACCCCCGAGCGCTACGCCAGGACGTACCTCGAGTGGCTCGGCGAGAAGCGCGACTGGTGCGTGAGCCGGCAACTCTGGTGGGGGCACCGCATCCCGGTGTGGACGACCGACGCGCCCGAGTCAGCCGTCGCGGCGGCGTTCGCCGGTGATAGTCGGGTGGCGTGGCGCGTCGATGCCGAGGGCGGCGTGGTGCGCATTTGCGCTTCGCACGACCTCGCCGCCGACGCGATTCCGGGGCACTGCCTGATTCAAGACGACGACGTACTAGACACCTGGTTCAGCTCGGCCCTCTGGCCGTTCTCCACCCTCGGCTGGCCCGAGCGCACTGCCGACCTGGAGCGCTACTACCCGACTAGCACGCTGGTGACCAGCCGCGACATCATCACGCTGTGGGTGGCGCGGATGGTGATGATGGGCCAGTACTGCCTCGGCGACGTGCCGTTCCGCGAGGTGTACATCACTCCGAAGGTGCTCGACGGCTTCGGCGAGACGATGAGTAAGTCGCGGGGCAACGGCGTCGATCCGCTCGACATCCTCGCCAGTTCCGGGCCGGACGCGCTGCGCTACTACGTGACCTCCGTGGCCGGCGAAACCCAGGACAGCCGCCTGCCGGTGGCGAACGTCTGCCCGAACTGCCAGACGCTGATTCCCCTGAAGCGCGAGAACACCGACCCCGACGAGAGCCGCCGCGCCAAGAAACTGACCTGCCCCAACTGCAAGACGGTCTTCCGCCCAGGGGGGCCGTGGGCGAGCGATGACCCGACGATGCCGACCGCCAAGCAGGCGTCCGAGGCGTTCGACCAGGGGCGCAACTTCGCCAACAAGCTCTGGAACGCCGCGCGCTACCTGCTCGGCAACCTGGAGGGCTACGAGCCGCGCGCCTTGAGTTACGGCGAACTGGCCCTCGAAGACCGCTGGATACTCTCGCGCCTCGCCGCCACGACCGAGGAAGTCACGGCCGCACTGGAGCGCTACCGCTTCGCCGAGGTCGCGCGGCTGGTGTACGACTTCGCCTGGACCGAGTTCTGCGACTGGTCCATCGAGATGAGCAAAGCGCGGCTCAAAGACCCGGCCACGCGCGACGCCAGCATCACGGTGCTCGTCGGCGTGCTCGACGCGGTGGTGCGGCTGGTGCACCCGGTGATGCCGTTCGTCTCGGAGACGATTTGGGACGCGCTCAACGACGCCCTGCCCCGGCGCGGGCTGTTCGAGGTGGCGGACGCGGCGCCGCGCGCGAGCGTGGCGCGGTGGCCCGGCGACCACCCCGAGTGGCGCGACGCCGCTACCGAGGCCGGCGTGGCACGCATGCAATCCCTCGTGCGCGGCGTGCGCGAGGTGCGCAACCGCTACCGGCTCGACAAGACGCCCCTGGCCCTGGCCGCGCGGTGCTCGGCCGAAGTCGCCGCGCAGTTCGGTGCGCTCGCGCCGTTCGTGCGCAGCCTAGGCGGCGTCTCGGAGTTCTCGTTCGGGCCGGACGTGGGCAAGCCGCCGCTCGCGGCGAGTGTTTTGCACCCCGAGTTCGAGGCGTTTGTACCGCTCGCGGGGCTGATCGACCCGGCCGAGGAGGCGACCCGCACGCGCAAACAGATCGCCGACGCCGAGAAGCAGATCGCCGGGTCGGCCGGCCGACTGGCCAACGCGAGCTACGTGGCCAACGCGCCGCCGGAAGTGGTCGAGGAGACGCGGGCGAAGGTTCGGGAACTCGAAGGGCAGGTGCGGCTCTTGCGCGCGAGCCTGGCGGAGTTGGAAGCGGCGGGCTAGGGGCGAAAAAACCGCAGCGGGTGGCGGCCGCCGCGGTTAAGAGTGGTCGGGGGTACCCGGCCTAGTTGTTGTTGCTCAGCTCGATCTTGCACCAGCCGAGGTCGAGCGAAGTCAGCTTGGCAGTCGGGTGCGCGAAATACTCCTCGGCGAGCGAGTAGATTACGAACCGGCCGCTCTTCTCGGCCTGGACCAAGTGGATGTTGCGCAGCACGCCGAGGTGGTGCGACACGTTGACGATCTCGACGCCCAGCAGGTCGGCGAGCTGGGTGACGTTCTTGGGGCCGGTTCGCAAACAATCAATGATGCGGATGCGGTTCGGCTCGGCGAGGGCTTGCAGCAGGTTCGCGCACTGCTGCGCCTGCTTGTGGTCGGTCAACACGGTGGCCATATTCGGTCCCGAAAAGAAACAAACAGGGAATCGCCACGGGAGCGATTGGGGCGGGCAGGTTCGCGGACTTCGCTATCGATCTCAGGCCGTTGGGCGGCAGCAATTCTCCGACAGTCCAGACGCGAGTCTGATTCTACGCTCCGACACTTAATGTATGATCACATCTCGTGCCAAATTGGGTAAGGAGTCGCGGAGATTTATCGAAACGCCGCGGAGTCGGACCCCGTTAGAACCGGCCTGCCCCAACTATGCTCCGGCGGTGGGGTGGGGCGGCGAGTCTACCCGACTCGCCATACCGTTGGAAGGCAGACTGTACGAGACGATTCATTCATAACCGATTCACGCGCGGGTTTGCCGGCGTTTGATCGCCTCACTGGCGCGCTGCAGGATCGCCTGCTCCTCGGCCGTGAGGCTCGCGCGGCCGCTCCGGGCAACTTTCTCGAGCACCTGGTCGAGCTTGGCCTCGAGCTGCTCATCGTACCCCCCCGACTCGGCCGGGCGCGGCGCCGGGGCCGACGGGGTAGCCGCGCGCGGCCTCGGCTCCGGGGCAGGGGGCGGCACGACGCGCAGCGAGCGCCGGGGCGCGCGGGAGCGGGAACTTGTGTGGGCGAACTGCGCGCAGGCCAGCCCGAACGCCGCCCCGGCGAGGTGCGCGGCGTGGCCGTCGTGCTCGAACCGCTCGGCGGCGGCGGCGAGCACGTCCAGGCCGACCAACAGCGCCGCGACCGCCCACGCCGGCACGCTCACCAGCAGCTCGACCGGCTCTTTGGGGAACAGCCGCGCGGCCGCGACGGCCACGGCCGCGAGCAGGGTCGCCGCCCCCGAGGTGTCGAGGTCGGCGTCGAACCCCGCCCCGAAGGCGAGTGCGAGTTTGACCAGCGACCCGAAGAGTGCCGCGCCCAGGGCAAAAAGCACGAAGCGCCGCCAGCCCGCGCGGGCCTCCAGCCGGGTGCCGAGCAGGACCAGTACCGTCACCGCCGCGAAGACGTGGACGAGTGCGTCGCGCCGGGCGACAAAGGGCGCGGTCACGACCCGCCAGCCCTGGCCGGCGCGCACGAGGTCGGGGTTCAGCTCGAGCGCGCCGCAGAGCCTGCCCGGCAGGTCGCGCGCCGCGCGGGGGGTCGTCAGAACCTCGGCGACGAACAGCGCCAGGATGACCCCGGCCAGCGCGAGCGCGGCGCGGCCCGAGGCGAAGCGCGCCCAGAACGGCGGCTCGTCGTCGCGGTAGTAGTCGCGGTCGTAGATGCCCATCGTGTGAACCCCGCGGCGGTAGACTTGAGTGTAGCAAACCGCCGGCGGATTCCTAGCGGTCTTGTGCTCGGGGGCGGGGCGCGGGAGTTTTCCCTTGGCCCGGCGGCGGGGTCGGC
>CAXTPM010000003.1:24696-26706 GCA_964245865.1 uncultured Fimbriiglobus sp.
AGCGCGGCGCCATCCGCCTGGCGGCGCTGAACCCGCGGCCGGTGGAACCCGGCCCCCGCCCCCCCAGCGGCCGACGTGGGGGCTACCCGGTGGACCGACCATGGCGCGAAAATGCGCCCCGCAGACTTCCGCCCCCGCCGGCACTGAACCGGGCCTCGCCCCGGCCCCCGCCGAGCCGCCGTCACCCCCGCCGCCCCCTCCGCCAGCGGGGCGCCGCCGCTCGGATCGCTTCCTCCAGACGCTCGCCCGCTACCGCCGCGCGGTGTTCGTCAGCCACGTCCACCCCGACCCCGACAGCCTGGCGAGTATGCTGGGCCTGGCCCACCTGGCCGGAGCGAAGCTGGGGCTGCCGACGCTCCTGACGCGCGACGGCCCGATCCGCCGGGCCGAGAACCGCGCGATGGTCGAGGGGCTTCAGCTCGACCTCACCCCCGTGCAGCAGGTGAAGTGGCGCCCCGGCGACGCGGTAGTCATGGTCGATTCGCAGCCCGGCACCGGCCGGCACTCGCTCTGCGCCAGTACCCCCGTCGCGGCAGTGTTGGACCACCACGACACGCCGGGGAACCTGGCCGACGTGCCGTTCGTGGACGTGAGGCCGCACCTCGGCGCCACCTGCACTCTGGTGACGAAGTACCTCACCGACCAGAACGTCGGCATCGACGCGAAGCTCGCCACGGCGCTCTTGTACGGCATCGAGACCGAAGTCTCCGGCCACCCGCGCGAGGCCGGGCCGTGCGACGACGCGGCGCTCAAACTGTTGTACCCCGTGGCCGACAAAGACCTCATCTCCCAGATTCGCAACGCCCGGCTGCCGCACAGTCACTTCGAGTGCGTGCTGCAAGCGCTCCAAAGCTCGTTCATCTACGACCGGCTGATTATCAGTTGGATCGACGACCTGCCGCAGCCGGAGAGTGCCGCGGAGGTGTGCGATTTCATGGTGCGCTTCGAGAAGATCGACTGGGCGGTCTGCGTGGGAGTGCACCAGAAGTCGATGGTGCTGAGTGTGCGCAGCTCGCTGCCCCACGCCCGCGCCGGGGAGTTGCTGCAAAAAGTCGTCGGCGACTTGGGCAAGGCGGGGGGCCACGACCGCCGCGCGGGGGGCTGCATCCCCGTGCCGAACCCCACCGCCGCGAACGTCGAGGAGTTGCAGAGCGAGTTGCGGCGCCGGTTCCTGCGCGAGTTCGGCATGGAAGACGCGCGCGGCCAGCGGCTGGTGAGATTGCGCGAGATGCTCCAGAACTTGCAGGCGTAACCCCCGCCCGCCAACTGTCGTCCCCGCGCCGCGCCCGCTTGAAGTTGGGCGCGGCGCTTTCGCGCGCCGGCTCTTGCCCCTCCGGCTATAGTGGGGCACTCGCCGGCGGCTAGTGACTCTGCCAATCGCCGGCAAGCCCCCCGACCCGCACCCCCGACAATTTTTCACCCGAAGGCGGTGACGCATGGCCCGCACCGACGCACTACTCAAAATTACCAAGACCCTCATCGGCCGGCGCTCCGAGTTGCGCCGACAGCTCCACGACGAGATGGACGACCTCGCCCTCAACCAAACCGCCGGCACCGGCGACCTCGGCGACGCGGCGTTCGGCGCCAGCGGCGAGGAGGTCGCGGCGCAACTGGCCGAGATCGAGTCGAAGGAACTGGCACTCATCGAGATCGCGCTGTTGCGCATCAAGCAGGGCCAGTACGGCGTCTGCAACGGCTGCGACGGCAAGATCCCCGTCGCGCGCCTCGACGCGCTCCCCTACTCGGTCTTGTGCGTGAAGTGCCAGCGCGAATCCGAGCGCGACGCCGACTGGATCAACGACCGGATGGTGGCCGACTTCAACAAGCTGCGCGACCAAGGCAGCGGCCGCGAGGTGACGCTCGCGGAGATCGAGGCCAGTTTGGTGCGGTAGGGAAACGCGGCTCGTTGTTCGTGGCTCGTGGCGCGTTGGACCGACCTTCGTCGGCGCGCCACGAGCCACGAACTATAGTTCTCCGGTTCTACCGCCTGTACGCCCTTTCCCGCCGGCC
>CAXTPM010000004.1:0-9700 GCA_964245865.1 uncultured Fimbriiglobus sp.
CCTTGTGAAGTCAGCAGTGACGCCTTCGGGCGTTGAGCACTGGCCCCCGCTCGCCGCCGCCGCCGCCCGCGCGGGTGAAGTCAGCAGTGACGCCTTCGGGCGTTGAGCACACGGGCGAGGACATCTTGGGCGGCACGTCCGGGGCGGTGAAGTCAGCAGTGACGCCTTCGGGCGTTGAGCACGACAGAACGACACCGCGTCGCCCCAGTCGGCGGTGGTGAAGTCAGCAGTGACGCCTTCGGGCGTTGAGCACAGCGGCTACGACTGTCTTTTGAGCAACGACGAGGGCGGTGAAGTCAGCAGTGACGCCTTCGGGCGTTGAGCACAGGCGTCGTGGCAGTCCACCGTGCTCGCCTTCGCCGTGAAGTCAGCAGTGACGCCTTCGGGCGTTGAGCACGTTGGTTTTCCCCAAGGAAAATGGAGTCGTAGTTACGGGCGGTTCGGTTTGCCCTTCGGGGTGAGCGTAGATTGAAACGCCTTCACCAACGACCAGTCGGCCGTGGTCCGGCGTGTCGCTTGCCCTTCAGGGTGAGCGTGGATTGAAACGTCCGCTTCGTCCCGGCGGCCGACGTGGGCGGCGCAGGCGGTGGCGTTGAAGTGCCCGGCGGCGATCAGGTACAAGGCCGGGAGCCGCCCCCGGCTGCGGGGGTGCCCCGCGTGTACGGAAGCGTGGCGCAGGTCGTCAAGCGCCTGCCTCCACTTGGCCGTCCTGACGCGGGTCATTGGAGTTCCCCAGGGTAGTGGCGGGCGGGCTGCGTCCCCCCCATCCGATTCGCTCACCGCAGAAGGAGAACTCCCGATCCCAAATGGAACAGGGTTTGGAGCGCCTCAGCGCCGTCTCAAGAGGGGATAGGCAGCGTCGGATCTAGAGAAGTTAGGTCTGGTAACGGGAACTGTCCTTTCTTCTCGTTATCGACGAACCACTCGAAGTGTTCCTGCCCGCGATGCTGGGTGTCACCTTGGGCCGGAGGGTAACACGTGACTACACCCTGCACGCCTGCGGCAGCCTTCAGGAACGCTTTCAGCAGCGTTGCGTTCGCTTTAGCCATCGTCGCCTCGAACTCACGCGCGAGCTTTGCCAGGTCGGCTAGGGCGTTAGGCAGCGGTGGCCGGCTTCCAGACGCGGCCCAGGCGGACCCTGTGGCGACAGTCGTCCTGCCGCTGCGGTCTAACTCTGTGTGGACGCTGCCGAATCCGAGCGGTTTACCCAGGCCGAGGCGGAGGAAGTGGCCGGCGGGGAGGGACAGTAGCCAAGTCAGCGCCCCCAGCTCGACGCCGGTGAGGTTGTGGATGCGCAAGTCGAACTCGAACGTCACCCCCCGCCGTACGTAGCCCTCGACCGAGCGGTTCTGGCTCGACCCGGCGTCGTCCGGCTGCGGGCCATTGAAGGTTTCATCTAACTGAAACTCCGGGTGATGCGGGTAGACCTTTGGCCCTCGGACGCGGTTGTCTCCCGAGTACCCGGAGGCCAACTTGGATAGCCCAAGGTTTTGGGCCGTACCGTCTTTCCTGCCCAGGTAGAATCGCCCCTGGGCCGGCTTGGGCTGACCGAGAATGGCGAGCGGCTTCGGACCCTGTGGGAATCGCTCGACGGCGTCCGGCGTGACGCATTTCACCGGCCCGACGCGAACCAAAGAGCGGTGCGGCGGGGCGTCGCCCGCGCCCTGAGAGACCCACCCGAATACCCGGTCCGCAGGCGACAAGTGCTCTCGGGAAGTGGCCGGTCGAAGCTTCGGTGGCAGGAGATCGAGTGGACTGCGGTCGTGTAGTTTGCGGGAAATCATTACGGGGTACAGAGCAGACACGCGGAATCCAGTGCCATCCCGGACGACCGAAGCGTAGCACAGGGTGCCCTCGGCCAGAGTCCGCTCTCGTGCGGCGGAGGTTCGCAGGTCGGCGGTGATGTGCCGGGAGAACCGGCACTCGTCTCGGAGCGCCGGGGGGCGGGTAATGCCCTGGGCAAGCTCGGCCTGATGCTGCTCTTGGTAGTCCGTAATCAGGTCGGTCCAGGCGGCTGAGGCGCTGGCAGTCAACTCGGCGAACTGGGGCGGTGAGGCCTCGAAAAAGAACCGCTCGTCGTGCTTGCCGTCGATGTTCCGCTCCGTAACGCAGACCCAGCCGCCGACCCACTGCGGCGAAGCCCACTCGGCCTGCCGCGCCGACTGTCTGTTGGCCCGGAACCGCACGTCCGGGGGCGCCGCCGGTCGAGTCGCACCGAAGTCGAACGCCTCGACGTTCCAGTACCCGAAGTTGCGGCGATCGTGCCACCAAGGTCCGACGTAGGCCCACGCCGCCCGGCCGTGCGTCGCGCCGGTGGCCCCGCCCGGCTGCCACCCCGAGCGGTCGTAGCGCGCGACCCAGGCCGCGTACTGCGAGCCGTCGCCGGCCGGGCGACCGTTCGAACTGATTGAGGCGGTCCCAGGCAGCAGCCGTGCCTGCAAGCCGTGGGTGTGGGACTCGATGCGAACCGGAACCAGCCCAAGGCCGGACTGGGCCGGCGTTCGGTACCCGAGGCGCCGGGCGTGCCCGCCTCGGTCGCCCTCACGGAACGGGAAGACGCCGAACCGGGAGTTCGTGACCGCCTCGAACGCCGACCGCAGCATCCCGCGCACCGACGACGCTGCCAGCAACGGTGCGTCGCCGTCCATCAGCACGGGGTAGGTCTTGTGGCCGGCGTTAGGATCGTTCGGCGGGCCGCAGGTGAGGAGTTCCGTCGCGGTCGTCAACTTCACGCGGAGCGTCCCGGAGTAGAGACCCGGCTCGTACCTGTCGTGCGTGGCCGGCTCTTTGTCGGCCAAGTCGCCCGAGGTGAACGCGGATCGATCCTCCATACGCAGAAAGTAGTAGGCGTGGGCGAAGCGGTCCGCTCGCAACTCGCGGCGGCTGACAGGCGGTGCAGGCAACGGGGCGGCCGTCGGGGGTGGCGTTACGAATGCCTGACCAGCCGGGCGGACGCGGGTGGGTTTGTCGTCCGCAACCACGCACTCGACGGCGGCGTCGATCACCTCGCCGGTGTGGAGTTCCCAGGAGACGGCGTCATTTCGCACCCGTAACTGCTTGTCCTTGCCGCGCACTCTCACAGTTACGGAGTAGGCGCGCAGCCCGGCGTCGCCCGTGGAGACGGTCAGCCGGCCGGGGGTCAACTCTTCCGGCGGACCGGCGGGCGGTGCCGGCGGGGACGACCCTGCCGTCGCGCCCCCCACGGCCGCAGGCAACTCGCTCACCGCGCCGGACACCCAAGCCTCGGCAGCCTCGTCCAGGGCGCCAGTAGCTGCACCGTACCCCTTAGACCCTCCGAACCCGAAGGCGACCTCCCCGCAGCAGATGTCACGCAGCGCTCGCGCGAACAGGACTTGGTCGGCCCGGTTCAGCCCAGCGGTGTCCAGCCGCAGTTGGGTCCGCAGTTTCGGCCGGTCGGCGTAGCGGGCGTCGAACTTGGCACCGTCCGCAGCCCCGCCGGTGAATCGGTCGATGGCCACGAAGTCCTGGTGCCGGAACGCGCACGTCCCGACCTGCCCGAACTCCGGGACGGTCAGCCGGGTGGCCCGGCCGGTCGATCCGAAGACGCGATCGATGCCCGCCCGGTCGCCGAACCCGGACTCGGCCAGGAACGCCATCCGGGAGCGCAGGACTCCGCGAAACGACGCGG
Organism: uncultured Fimbriiglobus sp.; assembly: GCA_964245865.1. Classification (GTDB taxonomy): domain Bacteria; phylum Planctomycetota; class Planctomycetia; order Gemmatales; family Gemmataceae; genus Fimbriiglobus. The sequence goes on from CAXTPM010000004.1 coordinate 3,650, forward strand.
CCGGCAGCCAGACATCGCCGCCCGCCCGGCGGAGGGGCGTAAAGTTGGTGTGCCGCCGCTTCTCGTCGTCGGTCATGCCGTCCCGCTTCGCTCGGGACGCATCATTCACCAGAAACGGCCCCTGAAAATCCAGCGCCAGGTCGAAAAGTTGGCACTCGGGGGCGGGCTCCGGTCGGCCGGCGGGCGGGAGGACGACGCGGGCGGTGCAGACTCCGTAGCCGACCCGTTCGGAGTTGTGGCGACCCCCCGGCTCCTCGCACACCTCGTCTCGACACCAGGTCATGCGGCCCCAGCCGTTCGCCCCGTTGGCCCCGAATTGGTACGGGTGTGTTTCGTGGCCGGACCCGTGTTCGAGCACTGCCAGCACGAACGCCAAGTCGGCGTCGGACAACCGCGCGGCCGCGACTTCGACGGCGAACGTCACCCCCTCGGGGACGAACTCTTCAAAGAACAGCCCGCCTGGCTTCGCGGCGCCGGTTCGCGAGTCGATCACTACGTGGCTCAGAATGCCGGCGACCCGCTCCGGTCGCCAGTACGGGACGTAGTTGACGAACTCCCCGAAGCGGCTGGCGTTCTGCTCCCCGCCCGGCAGCATGAACGCGGTCAGGAAGTCGGCCCCGCCAGCCTTGCCGTCCTCTCCCGTTTCGCCCTGGTGCCCGAAGACGCGGCGAATCGTGCCGGGCCGGTCATCGGGGTAGAACCGCTCCGCCCACGACCGCAGCACGCCCTTGATGGCTGTGCCGGGGATGCACGGCCGGCCGTCGTAAGCCCGCACGACGGCCGCCACATCACACGGCTCCGTCGCATCGCTCCCCCCCGCGACTTGTTGGACTAAGTCTGGGTGACTCGTAATGCCCCCGCTGCCAACGTGCAGCGGGGCGGTCGTCGTGAGCCGACCGCGGATCACTCGGCGGGGCATCTGTATCACCCTCGGGGGGGCTGGTCAGAGGTGTGGCACGCTAAATCGACGGCGACCTCGCCGAACCCAGCGTGCGGCAAGAACGGGCAAGTCTGCCAGAGTTCGCGGCCGGCCACCCTGTAGCGGTCTCCGGCCCACGCCGGCACCAGAAGTCCGCCGGTTTGCCAGGCGGCCGCAGAGTCCGTCGCCGCATCGTCGTTTACGACTTTCAGCACGAACACGCTGCCGGCTTCGGTGACGAGGAACGGCTCGTAGTGGCTCCCGCGCCCGAACCGCCGGCCGAGGTAGCCGCCGTGCAGCGTTTGGCGAGCGAAGAATCGCTCCAGCGTGACGGCCCCGGCCGACGCCTGCAGCCAGAAGTCGGCGTAAGCGGCGTGCAGCGCTTCGGCCGGCGGTCGGCCGGCCGAGAACGCCGCCGGGTCCGTCATCAGGCAGTCCGTTTGCAGGGTGACGACGTGAAACCCAGGCGCCGGCTTGCCCCCGCTCACGGCCGGGGCCGGTCGGGATTCGAGCCAATGGATGGTGGCCGTCGCGCGCGTCTTGCCGATGTTCGGCAGGCCGTGGGCGAGTAGCTCGGCCAGTTCTGCCGCCACGCCGGCTCTGGCGTCTGCTGGAACCTTTTCTAAGCCGATGACCGCGTCCCACACTAGGCGGCACGGTTCGCCGGAAGGCTTCCGGGAGTCGGGCAGAATCAGCCCGTACGAAAAGAGTTGTTCGTCCTTCGCCCGGCCCGTTGCCTCGTCGATCGCCGTCCGGGTCCGGCGCTCGCGCGGAACCTCGGGCCAGCCGAACTGCTTGCGGACGGCGGCGTAATCGGCGTCCTTCCAGTCGGGGGCGAATCGGGGGGGGTGGCACAGGCTTTTCTCGTCTCGCACCAGCCCCGGCCCGTCCCACAAGGCCACGTCGAACGGCTCGGTCGTGCCGTCCGAAACTGCCATCGACAGCGGCGGCACGACCGGCCGGGTGGCGGCGTTGGCCGACTGCGGCAGGGCCTCCGAAAACCGGACCTCGGCGAAGTGGGTAGCCAGTTGGCGGAACGGCGTCCGCGTGTCCGGGCGGACGTACAGTTCCTTTCGCTCCCCGGCCAGTTCGAGAACCAGTCGCGCGACGGCGCCCTTCAGGACCGCGCCAGGAATGGCTTCGAGGGACTCGAAGTGGTTGCCCGCGTGCTTGCGGCCGACCACGCACAGCGGCCGGTCAAGGGCGAGTCGGACGGGCAGTCGAGCGGCCTCAGTGTTCGGCGAGCCGGCCGCACTCTTCGGCACGGCGGTCAGTTTGGTGGCGACATCGTGCGTGCGCCCGAACCCGACCGACCGGAGCGCCCCGAACGCCGGCACTTTCCGCAGCGCTCGGTCGAGCGCCGACGCCACCTCTTTAGACTCGCCGTCATCCGCAACGAAATCGACGGCCCCGGTGAAGACGACCGGCTGGCCGTAGCCGAACGGAGCCTCGAGCATGGCCAACATGCGCCCTTCGGCAGTGCCGGTGTCGTCGGCCACCTCGATGCGTTCGATGACCCCGTCCTCGGTGCACCCGACTGTTTCCGTAACGAAGTCGGTGAATCGCAGCCGCCCCCGGCTCGGGTCGAACCCGCCGTCGGCGGTCGCGGCCCCCAGCCAGTCGTCCGGCGGCCGGCCCCCAGCCGACTCGGCAGAGTCCCGCAAGGCATCCCGGACTTTGCCTTTGACGAGCGAGAACGGCAGCATCGGGCAGCCCTGCCCATCGCGGGCCAAGGGGGCGTCGATGCCGGGGTCGGGCGGGTGGCCACCCCGCGTGAGGATGGGTCCCAAGAGTGTCAGGGTGATTTCCAGCCGGTGGGGAGTGTTCACGCCGCCCCATGGGTCGGGGTATATGGGAGCATCTGCAACAGGTGCAGGTAGGCCAGCCCAGGGTCCAGAAATTCCGATCGGACGGCGTCTAGCGCGTCACGCGATTTGGATTTGTCCATCCGCTCCTTGGGCCGGTCGAGCGGCTCCCCGGCGCGCCACGCCCTGCCCGCGGCGTAGAGTTGCCGCATGGGAAAGTCGTCGGCGCCGGCCACGCTGCGGACGGCGTCCCAGAACGATTGCGGCCGGGCGGCGTCGAGGGTTAACCCGGCGGGGTCGTACCCCGCCGGCAGCCACTTGCGGCGGTAGTCGTCGAGGTCGCCCTGGACATCGTCGATCGACTCCAACACTTCGTACGCCAGCCGGTGCGGCAGCGCGTCTTTGTTAATCTTCTTGGCGGCGTCTTTGGCCGCGTCGCCGAGCCGGTGGGCCAGGCCGATGACGTTCTTGATCGGCGCCTTGGCGTTGCAGAACACGAGTCCGGCGGCGTAAGTCACGGGAATCGAGTCGCTGCCGATGTCAACGGTGTGGTCCTGTCCGAAGAACCACTCGACCATTTCCCACCCCTTCCAGGCCGGGACGACCCAGATGATCTCGTCCCCGCCCCACAGCAGCGTCTCCAGGCGGATGAGGCTGCGGTCGCCGTCCGTTGTCCGCCAAGAGTCGTCGGCCTCGCACCGTTCGATCAGCGACCGGAGCAGCTTGGCGTGGTGTTTCTTCAACCCTTCGGACCACGCCGTCAAGCCGGCCAGGCCGCATTTCTCGGTGACCTCCCGGCCCCGGCGGCCGAACCGGTTACCGTCGAGGTACAGGACGGCCAACTTGTTATCCGTGTTCGGCGGGGCGCGGTCAGGCGGCAGGTCGCCGCGCCGGGCGATCTGCTCGAACTTGTCCGTGAAGTCGTGTCCCGGCCGCGAACCGAGAGTGTTTGTGTAAAACCGTTGTCGGGCGCTCCTCCCGTAGCCCCGCCGAGCGGCGACGGAAGGCGACAGGGGGGCGTTCGGGCGCTCGGGGAGTCGGCCCCGAACGGACCCCGGCCGGACGAAATCCAGGGTACACGGTTCGCCGGCCTCCGCCCAGATGTCCGCCTGCGAGACGCTCGGCTCGCGGAGTTGCCGCCAGCGGTTGGCGGCCACCACCCTCTGGACTGCCAAGTCCTGATCAGCGGGCGAGTCGCCGGTCGGCACCACGTCGGCGACGAAGGTGGCGTGCCGCAACTCCGGCCCGTCGTCAGGCAGCGTCGCGTCCCGGAAGTGGGCTGCTGATGCGGCGCGGACACGCTCGGCCGCGTCATCGTCAGTGGCGTCGAACCAGTACAGTCCGATCGACGCGCCGGTCGCTACCGGGTTGAGTTGCGTGGGTACGCCTGCGAGCGCCGATTCGACGGCGAATAAGGCAAGCAACCCGCCGCCTCGGCGGGTGCTCAGGTCGTCGGTGTCGTCGATGATGTGGCCGAGGTTAACGGCCTCGACGCGGAGCAAGTAGCGCGGCACGGGCGGCTCCTCGGGCGCGGAGTCTGCCAACACAAAGTAAGAACCCGCCGAGCAAACGACAACCAAAAATCGTCGTCAGAGGTCATTGCGCCGCCGTCGGGTGGCGGCAAGGCGCGCCCTCCGTTTCTATTCCCGCTGAATCAAGGGTCATTGCGACTGATGTGGCTGTCAACAGCAACACTAAGGTTTGGCAGTCTCCATTCCCGCTGAATCAGGGGTCATTGCGCCATATCCCCGACGATATTTGCGACGGGGGCCGGACATCTCCATTCCCGCTGAATCAGGGGTCATTGCGCCGATGCTATGGCCCTTCACCGCGAGCAACTCGCGTCTCCATTCCCGCTGAATCAGGGGTCATTGCGCCTCTCTCGATGATTTTTGATGCGGTGCATCTGGTCTCCATTCCCGCTGAATCAGGGGTCATTGCGCCTTTCAACGGAGGAAGTGGTGGGCCGGGTTTTTGAGTCTCCATTCCCGCTGAATCAGGGGTCATTGCGCCAAGTTCTCTTTGGAGGATGGATCGTGAGCTTGTTGTCTCCATTCCCGCTGAATCAGGGGTCATTGCGCCGGAGCCTCAATCGTCGGCGGCCAGACCATCTCGTCTCCATTCCCGCTGAATCAGGGGTCATTGCGCCTTGCACTCCCGTTTCAGGTGTTGTGTTTCAGTCTCCATTCCCGCTGAATCAGGGGTCATTGCGCCCACCGCCTACGTGGAGGAGTTGGGGTACACGGAGAGTCTCCATTCCCGCTGAATCAGGGGTCATTGCGCCAGAGTGTGATCGAAGGCGATCAGATCCACGGGTCTCCATTCCCGCTGAATCAGGGGTCATTGCGCCCCGTTAAAAACTTGGTTCGTTCCGGTTTTGTCTCCATTCCCGCTGAATCAGGGGTCATTGCGCCCGCCCACTCTGGTCAATAGTGCCCGGAAATCGCGGTAACTGCCAAGGCGGCAACAATTTCGGGCGGAACCCAAGAGTGTCATGCATTTAGTGTATGCGCACGAAAACCCATCGGCACCCTCGCCGGGCACTTTTTTGGACCGGCTTCTCGTTTCGGCGGGGGCCGTCAACTCTTGGCCCGGCCGCGTCCCCGAGTGCCCGGTCGGAACGGGGGTCCGGCGGGACCGCACTCACGGTTCGCGCGCGGACTGACGGCTGGGGTAAGCGCTCCCGCCTGGGCCTGGTGGCCGCAGCGTGCCGATCCGCGACCCGGCGTCGGCGCCACCCGGCGTCATTGTACGGCCGGCTCAGATGACGATGACCGGCGCGGCGGCGACGGGGCTGCGCTGCCACGAGATGCGCCGCTTCGGGAAGCGCCGGTCGATGGGGAAGAAGTCGAAGGCGTCGGTCTTGGCGAGGTGGACGCCGATCCGCAGTCGTACGGCGTCCAGTTCTTCGGGTTCGATTTCGACCTCAAACACACTCCGCTGGACCCTGCGGCCGTACTCGGCCAGGATTTCCGCGACGCGGGCGCGGCGGGAGTCGTTCGCGATGTCGTAGGCGGCGACGTAGAGGCTCATGCGTGCTCGAACGGCTCCCAGGGGGTCGCGGGATCGACGAGGTGCCGTCGGAGTCCCCGTGCGGTGGTCCGCAGTTGGGCCAGCCAGGCGCGCGGCTCGGTCTGCCCTCGGCCGACGACTCCACCCCGCCAGGTGCGCTGGAGCAGTCCGTGGAAGAGTTTCGCGGCCCGGTGCTCCAACCGCAGGGGGTAGCGGCCCCCCTCCTGGCGCACGAAGTGGGCGGGCTTCAGGCGCCGCGTGGCCACCACGACGGCGCGATCGACGACGTGGTGGAACGGCTCTTGCAGGTCGGCC
>CAXTPM010000004.1:9710-11290 GCA_964245865.1 uncultured Fimbriiglobus sp.
CGGACGGTGCAGGAAGCCGAGTGCGGGGGACAGGCCGGCCGCGCGGGTCGCCGCCGCAGCCTGCCGGTGCAGCATGGCGAAGCCGAGGTTCAGGAGCAGGTTGACCGGGTCGTCGGCGTCCGGCGCGACGCGGCCGGGGAAGTGAAAACCCGCCCCGAGGAACGCCGGGAATGCCCGGTACCACGCCGCCGCCCCCGCGCCCTCGACGCCGCGCAGCGAGTCGAGCGAACCCGCCGACGCGGCCTGGACGGCGAGTTCCCGGAGCCGCGCCGGCCCCTCCGGGGCGTCGGGCGCGAGCCGGGCGAATAGCGCAGCGTAGTTCGTCAGTTTGGCCCGGACGAGCGGCGCGGCCACGGCCAAACTGCGGGCCGGGTCGCCGGCGGCCGACGCCTGGCGCGTCAGTGCCTCCGGGTCGTCCGGCGAGTCGGCCACCATCTCGCCGAGCGGCCAGCCCGACTCGGACAGGAACTGCACCGGCACCCCGGCCCGCAGCAACTTCCCCGGCGCGTCCGCCGACCACGCCACCGGGCCGAGTAGGAGAATCTGGTCGATTTCCGCGAGCGGCACCCGACGCTCACGCCCCTCGTGCGCCGGCGAGAGGAGTTGCAACTCGTCGCCGACGACATCGAGCAACGAGACGCCGGCCCCGACGACGACCGCGCCAGCCGAGGGGCCGACCTCGCCCTCGCCGGGCAGGGCGAGCGCGAGGGGCGAGGGGGTGCGGTCGGCGTCGGCCCAGCCGAGTTCCTGCACGCGCCGCGGCCCGCCGGGTCCGGCGTGCTGCCAGCGCTCGGTCATCTCGAAGCGGAACCCGAGGAAGGTGAACGGCTCCGCCGCGTCCAGCACCGCCGCGTCGTCGTTCAGCCGCAGCAGGAGTTGCTCGGCGAGGCGGGCGACCGACCCGTACAGGCGCTCGGCCTCGGCGCGGGTGCGGGTGAGGACCAGGAAGTCGTCGGCGTACCGGACGAGGCGCCCCCCGTCGGCCTCGACCCGCTCGTCGAACTCGTCGAGGAACAGGTTCCCGAGGAGGGGCGACAGCGGCGCCCCCGTCGGCACCCCCACGCCGTCGGCCTGCCCGGCCCGGACGAACGCGAGGACGGCATCCACCGCCGCGTCATCGCCGAGCCACGCGGCGAGCCGGTCGCCCAGGCGGTTCTGGGGGATGCGCTCGAAGAACGCGTCGAAGTCGGCCCTGACCGCGAACACCCACCCGGCATCCACGTGCCGCTCAATCCGCCGCGCGGCCGCCTCCCGGCTCAGCCCCTTCCGCCACGCGAACGACGAGGTCTCGAAGAGCCGGTCGCACGCCGGGCCGAGCCGGTCGAGCAGGAGCCGCTGGAGCGCCCGGTCGAGCCGGGGCGGGATTTGCAACTCCCGGAACCCGCCCTCGCCGTCGGGCAGGGGCACTCGCTGCGGGGCCGCGGGCCGGTAGGTGCCGGCCCGCAGCGCGTGGGCGGCGGCGGCGAGCGCGGTCGCGTCCACCTCGGACCCAGCCGCAGCCGCGGCCACCCGGTCGGGCGTCAGGCACCAGTCGAGCAGCGGCAGGGCGCGGCGGCACTCGTGGGGGTCGGTGCCGAGTT
>CAXTPM010000004.1:11300-25871 GCA_964245865.1 uncultured Fimbriiglobus sp.
GGTAGCGCCCGAACCCGAAGTGGAGATTCTTGCCGACGTGGGCGTACTGCCCCCAGACCAGCGCCGCCAGCGCGGCCGGGTCGCGCACGACCAACCGCACCCGGCCGAGCGACCCGCCCAGCGACTTCCGGCTCTGCCCCCCGCCGTAGGCGATGTCGAGCCACCCGAGGCGGTTCTCGCCCGCCTCGATGCACTCGTCCCCGAACGGCGGGTCGCCCCCCGACCGGGTGAGGCCGACGGCGGCCAGCCGCTTCTGGACCGCCCGCACGAACTGCCCCGCGAGGAAGCACCCCCGCCCGGCGTAGCGCTCCCCGGCCCCGCCCGCCGACTCCGGCAACTCCAGCCGCAGGGGCGCGAGGAACCGGAGAGTGACCGGCCGGCCGAGCCGGGGCGCCAGTCGCTCGCACTCGGAATTGACGTGGTCGAGCGAGAGACAGGTGAACGACTCCCCTGGGGCCAGGGAGCGCCCGGCGACGAGGTCTTCCACGCCCACCAAGTCGAAGTTGCCGCCGATCGCCACGGGCTTCTTCGGCTTCGCCCCGCCGAGCCGCTGCAGACCCGCCGCGACGCGCCACAGCAGCCGCGACGCCCTGGCCGGGTCGGGGTCCACGACCGTCGCGCCGAAGGCGTACTCCTCGCCCGGCTCGACCCGGTCCCGCGCGATTTCGGGCGCGTCCAGTAGCAGCGCGTCCGGCAGGTGCATCGGCCCCTCGGCCGGGTCGCCCCGCGCCGCGTCGCACAGCACCGCGTACAGCACCGCGTGCGGGAAACTATGCACCGACCACGGCCTCGTCGCGCGCAGAGTCCAGCGGACGCGGAAGAAGGGGGTGGCCGTCATGCGACTGACTCACGCGAACCGACTCGGTCTGGAACGTCCGGCCATCCTACCGACGCGGCCGGCGTTCGTCGCCAAAAACTCCGCCGCCCCCAGCCCTGGGGGACTGAAGGCGGCGGAGATCGAAACGGCATGAACACCAACAAGGGTTACTACTGCGCGGACGCGATTCCATTCCCGCTGAATCAGGGGTCAACGCAACAAATCACCATCGGGTTGGTGGTGTTCACGATTGTGTCTCCATTCCCGCTGAATCAGGGGTCAACGCAACCAGCAAGGCCGAGTTGGCTTCGGCCCTCCGCAATTCTCCATTCCCGCTGAATCAGGGGTCAACGCAACCTGTACAGATATCGACTAAACAAAAGTTTTGTGTCTCCATTCTCGCTGAATCAGGGGTCAACGCAACGGCACACCGGTCAATGTGAATAGCCCAACTCGACACAAGTCGTTGTCGTTTTATGAGTTGGGTCAAATCCGAGAGTGCCATGATACTAGCACATGGGTGTGCGTCGGCCGTGGCAACCACTCGGCTGCTGAAAAATCGGCGTCTCGTTTCGACGGGGGTGGTCAACTTCCAGCCCGGCCGTCTCCCTGAGTGCCCGATTGGAACGCCGGCCGGGCCGGGGCCGTACACACGGCCCGCGACCCGACCTGGAAATCGAGCGCCTTCGCCCCCGCTGGGCAGCCGCAGTGTGCTAGCCCGGAGTGGGGGAGTCGGCACCTACTTCTTCGAGCGCGAGGCCGAGTTGGTTCGGGTGATCAGCCGGAACATGGCGTAGGTGGCCGCGCCGACCGCTGCGCCGACCGCCGCGCCGACCGCGAGCCACACCGCCGGCGCGGTCCAGACATTTTGTAGGTACGGCAAGGAATACTCGCTCTTGCCGTTAAACAAGCCGCCCCACGCGAAGACAACCCCAAGGGCCGACAGCACGATCGACGCCCCGAGACCCCACTTGGCAATCTGGCCAAGGAGCTGTTGCTCTTTGGCCAACTCGCGCGTCTCGTATTCTGCCAGCACGTCGGTCATGCGGTGGCTCGTCGCATCGACAGACTCGAACAAGACTTTCGTGTCGAGGTGCCTGAACCAGAACCCCCAGAGTTCTTTCCCCTGGAGCTGGTTGCTGACCTCCGGGAAGTACGACCGGCTGCGGAACTTGAGGAAACCCATCTGGATTTCCTCGAGTTTCTTGCGGAACGCGGGGTCACGCAACTCCTCGCTCGGCCCCTTCCCGGCGATCTGCTTGATGGCGTCGGACAGTTGATCGGAGAAGTACATCAGCGCCGCCCGCTGGAAGTGGGCGACCACGCCCATGCGGAAGTAGTGGCGGCGGAAGTGGCCCCGGATGACGTTCTCGAAGAACCAATCTGTTGGGCCGACGACGGTGAACCCGTAGCCGCTGCACAGGTACGTCGTGTCGTAGTGCGAGAAGCGGTCGTAGGTGGACGCGGCCCGGTTCCGCTTAAGGAACTCCGGGTTGTAGGGGTACGACTCCGGGTCGTCGCGGTCGTTGGGCGAATCGACGAACGTGAGCCGGTCGTAGTCCCCCTCGGCAATCCGGGACGGACCCGGTACTGCGAGGTACGACATCGTCGGGATGCGCTCGTCGGCGAGTTGCTGGAAGCAGCGGGTGCCGGTCACGAGGTCGCGCCGGGTGGCGAGCGGCGGCAGGGGGCCGAAGAAGTACAGCCAGTGGCCGCAAACCGGCGGCTCCGCCCCGCGCTTCACGAAGTCGCGGAAGTCGCCCTGCGGGGCGGTGAAATTCGATCCGCTCAGGACGGCGCCGTCGGCCGCGAGCCACTCGACCTTCCGGGGGCAGAGGCCGGGAGTCCCGTCGCCGCTCCAGAACGGCGGGTAGATGCGGCGGAACTCGTCCTGAAACTGCTGGACCGCGCGGAGGCTCAGGTCGCCGGCGCTGACCTCGACGCAGAGGACCGCCACGGCCGGCTTCATCAGGTACAGCAGCACCCGGTCCACCGAGAGCGTCGTTGGTGTGGCTGTCCCGTCGCCCGAAGCCCCCGAGAGTTCGACCCGGACTTGCCGGACATCCGAGCGGGTCAGATACCGCGCGCTCAAGTCCCTCTTCTTAGTGCCGCCGTCCCCCATCAGGAAGTCTCGGAAGAACGGGTGGAAGTAGACGACCTCCTCGTAACTGTACTCGTCGGGGATCGGCGTCTCGGCTTCGGGCCCGTAGGCCGCGAGCGGGTCGGACCAGCCGGCGTTGTGGCAGAACCAGTTGGCCCAGTCCTGGACGACCGGCCCGTCTTCCGCCGGCTTGCCGTGCAGCAGCACCGGCCAGATGAGCGTGAGTTGAAACGCCTTGACGGTGATGTCTTTCGAGTGAGTCGCCGGCACGAGGAGTTCTCCGAGTCGGGTGAGAAGATTCATCAACGGAACGGTGCCGTGGACGCCCCAGTACCCCCGGGCCGGCAAGTCCCCGCCGTACCACCCGCCGTGAGCTTCGTGCAGGGCGAGGACGCAGCGGCCGTCGCCGAAGAACACGGTCTCGGTGGGGCATTGGACGAGCAGGTTGGCGTACCCCGGCCCGCCGAGGCGGGCGTCGAGCGAGTCGGCGGCGACGGCGGCGCGGCCGTGGGGGAGGCGGATCGCAGTGAGGCGCCCGCCCCAGTAGGTCTCCGCCTTACTGGCCGCAGCCGCCCCCTCGCTCTCCTCGTCGGGCGTGACGCCTTGGGCGGCCCGGTCCCGGCGGCGGATGTCCGCGACCTCCGCCGCAGTCGCGCCGAACTCAAGCATCGCCGAAATGTAGCCGCGGTCGTTGGCGGCGACCAACTCCAGGTCGCGAGTCCAGAGCGACTGCGGCAACTCCAGGAGGGCGAAGATTTGCTCGACCGACGTGGGCCGCCCCCGCCCCGCCCGCGCCCCGTGGTGGTCGATCCAGTGGAGTCGCTCGCGGGGCACGTCGGCCGGCAGGTCGTCGATCAACTCGACGAGGGCGACCTTGCGCCCGGAGGCCAGTGCCTCGCGGATTTCGCCTGCGTAGGTTGAGGCCCCCGCACCCCAGTCGGGCCGGGCATCGCGCACATCGACACCCGGCTTGCCCGCGAGAACCGCCGAGACGGACTCCATCTCCAAGTCGCGGCCGCCGAGGCAAACAGTCCAATTCATTGTCGGTTTGCGTTGCCAGGTGACTGGTAGGAGACTCGACTGCATTAGGATTAGGCGGTAGTTTGACAAGATGTGAGGGCCGCCGGACGGTGGCGTCCGGCGGCTTCCATACTAACTATTTTGGTGGGTGCAGCAAGCCAAGCGGCAATCAAATTTCGTCGCGTGGCGATCAGGCCCGCGCCGCTCATAGTCCGACCGCTGAGAGGATTCTCCACATCGAGCGTACCTGGACCCACCCGTCGGTGCGACGGGCCGGTGTCGTGAGGCGCAGTGCCTTGCCTCGATTACGCTCCCGGCTCGGCGGCGCGTTAGTAGGGATCGCGTAGAGATTGCTGGGCGAGCGATCCTTCCACCAACTCCCTCGCGTCGTCCAGCAGGTCCGTGCCGAGCATCCAGCGCAAATACCCCGCGTCCCGTTCGGCCACTTCCCCCAGGGCGACCCCGGCGTACTTGCCGGACGCGAACGCGACGCCGCCCTGCGGGTCGAGGCGGAAGCGCCCGCTGACATCGACCCCGACCAAGAGCCGGTGCAGCCCGGCCGCGTCGGCGGGGAGGTCGGGGTAGCGCCCGACCTGGGCGTCGAGCACCCGCGCGGCGGCGAGCGCGTCGGCCGTGGCCGAGTGGGCGCCGGGGTGCCGCTCGCCGAGGTAGAACGCCACCGCCGCCCCCAGGTCGCGCGGCTCGCGGCGGCTGAAAATCTGGTACGGGTCCACCACCGCGCGGCCGGCGAGGCCGAGGGCGACCCCGGCGCGGCGAAACTCGGCGCAGAGCACCGGCAGGTCGTAGCGGGCGAGGTTGTAGCCGGCCAGGTCGCAGCCGCTCAGGAACTCGGCCAGGTGGGGGGCGACTTGGCCGAAGCGGGGCCGGCCGCGCACGTGCCAATCTGAGATGGCGTGGACGGCCGTCGCCGCCGGGGGGATCGGCACGCCGGGGTCAAGGCGCGCCGAGAGCCTCCGCTCGCGGCCCCCAGGCCCGACCCGGACGATTGCGATTTCGACGACCCGCGCGGCGGGGACCGAGAGCGAGGTCGTCTCGAGGTCAACGAAAGCGAGCGGCCGGGTCAGGGCGAGGTGGTTCAGTCGCAGTTTCACGGGGGCCTCAGTTCTGTTCGGGTTGGTGGGGGAGGGGGGTGGGCGGCGCCGCAGCCGTCGCGGCCGGGGGGCGGCCTCGGCCGCGCGCGGCGCGCCGGGCGATCAGCAGCGCCGCGAGCTCCAGCAGCCGCGCGGCCGCCTCGTCGTGTCGGCTCGGTTTCGGTGGCGTGTTCGCGTTCGGGTCTTTCGGTGGCGGTTCGGTCACGGGTTTCTTCGGGGTGTCGGGGTATGTGCCGGTGGCGGAGTAAACGAAGACACCCCGCCGGGGTGGCGGGGCGTCGGGGTGACTGTTCTGGGCGGGGGACTACCCGGCGGCGCGGTTCGCCCGGATGCGCGCGACGGCGTTGACCGAGCAGCCGACCGCCGCCGCGATCGCCTCGTCGCCCTCGCCACGGTCGAGGCGCTCGGCGATCTGCCGACGCTGCTCGGTCGTAGCGCGCACGTATTTGCCCTTGCCGTGTTTCCCCGCGCCGGCCGGTCCCGGCGGGTCGTCGCGGTGGGCGTGCTTGTACGCCAGGTTGACGGTCGTGATCGAGACGCCGAGTGCCAGGGCGATGTGGTCGAAGCCCATGCACTCGCGGTCGCGCAACCGCGCCACCTCGGCGGCGTGGATCGCATAAAGCGGCGGGCCGGTGCGGACCCCAGCGTAGGTGCCGGGAGACTTGACCTTGGGCCGCAGGCCGTGCCAGGCGAAGACCAGCGCGTCGCACACGACCCACTGGCTCGCGCCCAAGTCGGCCGCGATGGCCGGCACGCTCATGCCGGCGTCGGCCATCGGCGCGGCGACCGGTGCCAGAGTTTCGTAGGCGGGTACGAAGCCCAGCCGGACCTCGCACGCCTGGGGCGACTTCCAACCACTGGCACTCAGGTACTCCCAAGTCGCGGTACTTGGACGTTCGGCGCGGCGGGACAGGGTGACCATCGCCGGCACGAGATCGACCGCGAACTCGGCCACCCAGTCCGGCGCCCTCGCGCCGGGCTTGCCGGTCTGCCGCACGCTCACGGGGCCGGTCAGGGCGCGCAGCACCGGCGCGGCGAGGGCGGGGTCTTCCCTCAGGAGCGCGTGCAGGTCGGCCACCGCTGCGGTGACCTCCTCGGCGGTGATCGGCGCGACCGCCTCGTTGCCGCGCTCGATGTCGCGCAGGCGCGAGCGCAGTTCGGCGAGCCGGGCCTCGTTCGCCCGCATCCGCCCGGCCAGGGCGGGCACGTCGCCCGCACCCCCCTCGACCGCCCCCAGGAGGTTCGCCTGCTTGGCCGTCAACTCGGCCACCTCCGCGCGCAGCGGAGCCGCGTCGCCCCTGGGGCGTTTCGCTTCTTCGGCCAAGTACTCGTTGGCCCGCGCCGCGAGCGCTCCGACGGCCTCGGGGGTGAACGCCCACTCCCTCAGTCGTGCCACGACGGCCTTCTCGACGACCGCCACGGACTTGTAGCTCGTGAGCGGGCAGCTCTTCTTGCGGCGCGAGCCGTTGCGGCAGCAGAACGTCTTGTACTTGCCCGCGTTGCCGAACCAGAGGTCCAGGCCGCAGTGGGCGCACACCGGTCGGACCAGCACGGTTGGATAGGCCGCGGTCCGGCCCCCCGGCTTCGGCCCGGTCTTCGCGCCGCCGGCGCGGTCGTAGGCCGACGCCACCTCGGCCAGCCGCGCCTGGGCCTTGCCCCAGAGTTCGTCGGGGACGACCCGCAGCTCGGGGACTTCTCGCCGCTTCCACTGAGCGCGAGGCAAATGGACGATCGTCACCCCGCCGGTCTCGGGGTCGCCGTCGCGGCGGGTCATGCCGTAGTACTCGACCCCGACGTAGGTCTCGCGGGTGAGGATCTTCCTGACCCCCGCCGCCTCCCAGGAGTCGAGGCCGCCGGCCTTGAGTTCGTTCAGGCGCCGGGCGATCTTTCCCTTGCTCCGCCCCTCGAGCGCGAAGAGCCGGAAGCACTCGAGCACCTGCCCGGCCCCCACGGGGTCGATGACTTTCTGGAGGAGCGGCCTGCCCTTGTCGCCGACCACCGCCGAGCCCGAGGCGTCCAGCACCGGCTCGAGCCGGTAGCCGAGCGCGGCCCGGCCGAGGTTCTTGCCACGGCCGAAGCCGTCGCCCATCCCGCGCTTGACCTTCGCGCGCAGTTGGTCCACGAAGTGCTCGTTGAGCATGGCGTACATCTGGAGCTGCATCTTCGAGGTCGGCGAGTCCGAGTCGAACCCGTCGGTGGCGCCCACCATGCGCTTGCGGCGCGACTCGACCAGCCGGCCGAGCTGGAGCGACTCGACGGCGTCGCGGTTGGCGCGGCCGAGCTCGTGGACGTACAAGACATCCGGCCCGCCCGCCGCGAGGCGGACGGCCGCCTTGGCGAGCTGGTACCCCCGGCGGTCGGCGGTGGTGCCGGTCACGGCGGCGTCGGCGAAGACGAACGCCCACGGGACGAAGACGCCGTCGCGCGCGGCGTGCTCGAGGACGTTCTTGAGCTGCTGGTCGAGCGAGCGGGGGTTCGAGTTGTCGTCGCTGTAGCGCAGGTAGGCCGCGCCGACCTTGCCCGGCGGCGGGCCGGCGGCCGTCGCGGGATCGGGGTTGCCGCCGACGAAGCGCTCGCGGAACTCGTCGGCGAGCCGCGCCGCGGTCGCCTCGGCCGTCCGGGCGTCGCCCACTAAACCGGCCGTCCCCGGCCAGAGCCGTCGCTGGGTTTCGAGGTACGTCCGAGCCAGGTCCAGCCGCGCGTCGCCGTCGGGCAGGCCGCGCGCCTCGCCGGCCCTGGTCACGCGCCGCCTGGTCTCGGCCTGAGGCCGGCCTTCGCCGAAACTGCCGTTGGGGACGCCGTTCGTCTTTCGCATCGCAACACCTCTTCGGGAAGAGGTGCCGGGGTGACCGGGCTGATTGGCACAGTGTGCCAATCAGCCCGGTTGATCCTGAGAGTCCGTGACCAACGGTGACAAGAGCTGATCAGGCGCAAGTGGCGAGGGGAAGGAGGGTTGGCGGCGTAACCCGTTGTTTGGCAACGAGTTGTGAAAACGCCCAACCAGAATCCCGCCCTCTCCGCTCGGAAACAGCACGACTTATGAAACCCCAGGATTCCTGGGGTTTCAGCGTTTCCAGACCCGAGTCGAGCCAGACTTGTCCCGGTTTTGTCCAGGGACACATCTTTGGCCCGTCCGGGGGACTGATCCACGGCCGGGGCCGTGATCAAGATCATCGTCAGCAACGTCGCGTTCATTTCGTCACTCCCTGCCGGGGTCGAACCCGGCGGTTAAGGTCAAACATTCGGCGTGCCGACGGTCGGCACGCCGGGGGTCGCGGTGACGGCCGGGTCGCCAAACGGCACCCGGTCCATGAAGCGCCGCGAGTCTTCGTCGAGCAGGCGGTAGTACACCGCCGCCATGCTCTTGTCGGAACTGTGGCCGAGCCAACTGTCAACTGCGCGCTGCGGTACGCCGGCGTTCACCGCGAACGTCTCGAAGAAGTGCCGCAGGCTGTGCGCGACGAACCCCGACTCGCGCCCGGCCGGCAGGCCGAGCCGCTCGAGTACGCGCGCGAGGCGGTCGTTGATACGCTTGGCGCTCAGGGGTCGGCCCCGCGTGGGGTGCTTGTCGCTCACCTCGGCGGTGAAGAACCAGCCCGACCTCGGCCTCGGGTACGCCCGGAGTACCGCCAGCAATCGGGGGTGAATCGGCACCTTGCGCGACTCGCGCGTTTTGGTCTCGGCGCCGGTGCGGGAGACGATATGCACCCAGCCGCCGGCAAGATCGACATCCTCGACCCGGAGGCGTTGTAACTCGCCGACGCGCATGCCGGTGAACGCCAGGGCCGCCAAGAAAGTGCGCAGCGGCTCGCCCGCTGCAGCGAGGATCGCGTTGACCTCCGCGAGGCTCGGCCCGCGCTTGGACTCCTGGCGCGGCTTGTTGAGCCGGATCGCGGCAAGCGGGTCGTCGGCCAAGAGCTTGCGCGACTTGGCCCACTTGAAAAACTGCTTGACGATGACGCCCTCGCAGTAGACCGTCTTCGCGTGCCGCTCGGCCCGGCGTCCGGCACGCCAGGCGTCGAAGTGGCCGGGGGTGACCTGGCCGAGCTTCGTGACGTGCTTGGCGGCCAGGAACTCGATGAAGAGTTTCATCACCCCGGCGTACTTCACGAGGGTCTTGCGAGCCCGCTCGTCGGTTTTGAGCGCCAACTCGTAGTCGGCCGCGACTTGCGCAATGTCGGCGGCGGGGGGCGCCTGGCGGTACGACCCCCGGATCAGTTCGGCGGCGAGCGCGGTGGCACGCTCGACGGCCGCCTTCTTGTTGGTCGTTTCGAGCGACACCCTCCGGTGGACGTTGTCGTGCCAGAAGTCGGCGACGTAGACACCCTTCTTGCCGCGGGGGTAGATCGTTACTCGGTCCCCGACGCGCGTGCGGTCGGCCGGCTCAGTCATTTCCACTCCTTGCCGTTGAATAGGATGTCGATAACGCGGTCCCGCCAGAACAGGCAGTGCTTGCCGCGCTTGACGTAGGCCCCGTCGAGGTGGCCCTGGGACATCCACTCGTAGATGGTTTTGACGCTTTTGCCGAGCACGTCGGCGAGTTGCTGCGGCGAGAGGACCGGCGGGACAAACCCGCCCGACTCGCCGCCGAGCGTGGCCGCGATTTCCTCGCGGCCAAGATTTAATTTCTTCGACGCCATCCTTGGTCTCCTTCTGCGGCTCGTGGTGAACGTGCCGCCATCTGACCAAGTTCCGGCAGGGCCATCGGCATCACAGATTGGGATCATTGTGCTCCTAAGTTCGCGGCGTCAGTCTTTGAGTCTTTTGATGGTTGCGCGCCGTCCGTCGCGGCACTGGCTGATCCACAAGCGCAGTCGCCTGGCCGAACTGAGATCGATGCCGAGTTCGTCGGCGGCGCAGGAGTTCAGGGCGGTGGCGAGGCCGCGCGGGGCCGGGCCGGTGAAGCGGCTCCGAACCGCGAGTTCGAGGTGAATGAGTCGGAACATCTGGGCGTGCTGCTCGGCGTGCCGGACGGGGAACATCCCCTCGGGTAGCCCCGCCTGGGCCGCGTCGCGGCGCTGGGTGTCGGCGACTTGCCGGAGCAGGTCGTCGGTGCCCTGGAGCGGGTAGTGCAGCGGTAGGATGACCCGGACCCCGCGCGGCTCAGCCGGGGCGCCGGGCGGCAGCATCGACGGCACGAGCGGCCCCTGCGGCGACGGCAAGTGCCAGTGCGCGAGGGAGATTAGTCCCCAGCGGTCGAGGAACGCGCCGCTCGCCGCGTCGAAGTCCCCGACCGCCGCCGGCACGGCCACCGCCCCCGGCAGCAACGCCGGTAGGCCCACGGCCCGGCCGAGCGGGAAGGTTGGGCGCTCGTGGGGCGGGAGTGCTTCATAGGTCGCCCGCAGTTGGGCGAGTTCGCACAAGTAGACCGGCTCGGTGACGAGGCGCCCGGCCACGCCGAGCATGCGCGCGGTCGCCGCATTCGCCGACTCGATTCCGACTGCGGCCGCGCGGACTTGGGCCGGGGTCCACCCCATTGCCCTCATCTCTACGGCCTCGATTGCCGGGGGTCGCGGCACCAGCAGCGGGTAGAGAATGTACGCGCCGCCCTCGACCCCGACGGCGAGCTGTCGCGCACAAGTCTCCGCGAACGCCCGCTCGGCCTGCATCGCGCCGGGTTCGAGCAGGCGCTGCAGGGCTAGCGACCCGACTGCCCGCGCGGGGATTGCAAAGGTCTGCCCCGCCCCGAGGTGCGCGTCGCACCACTGCGGGTGAGTTCGCCGCAGAACCTCCAACTCATCGGAGTCGAACCGGACCTCGTTCATAGCGAGAGAAAATTCGGGGGTCGGCAAAGACATCGGAGTAACTCTCAGGGAGCGTGGTCGCACTCCCCTCCAGGCTACCGCAACTCGGCGCGCGGCGCCAGCACTGCTGATGGCTCTTCCAGCGCGGGCTCAACCTGGGCGCTCAGCCAGGCCTCGGCAATCAGCCGGCCAACCAAGACGGCTAGGCGCTGCCGCTCGGCGGCAATCATTTGAACATCGGCGTCGGTCATCGTCCCCTCCAGAAACGGATACGCCGCGGTGCAGACCAACCAGTTGGTCTGCACCGCGGCGTCGGAACTGCGGCCCGCTAGTTTCTCCCCGCCACGACGGAGGTGTGGAAGAGCTAGCAGGCCTTCACACTATAGTGACGCAAAACCTGCGTATATTCAGGCTTACGGCATGCTGGCGAGAGGGGTGGAGACGGTTTATTTGAGCGGAGCTGGCGTCCTCTACGATGCTGGAAACAAACAAGGCGATTGATCTCCATCAGCATCCGCACGAGCAGCTCACCAGGGCAAAGTCGCCAATCACTCCGTGGTTGGTCTGGCAGTGGCGACGGGTGCGAGTTCTGTGACAGTTTGGCTGGGCTCTGCGAGTTGCTCTGGGGCCGCATTGGTCGGCACCATTTTGGACGGCCAACTGAACAAGTAACGGAGCCCGATTGAGTAGGCGGCCTCGCCGAGAAGGACTGGGCCGTAGACCCCGGCAGCCACTCCCCCGACGAAGTGTACCGCCGGGTCGTTGACATGGGCGAGTCGCTGAAGGGCGATGCGGAACCCGGCCGACGACAGGGTGTGGGCCAGGAAGATGGGCAGCGACGCCCGACCCCAGCCACCCACCCATCCGAAGATGCGGCGGCGCGATAATAAGTCTGCGAACGCCAGAGTCGCCGCAATACTCAGTAGGGCCACCGGCATGTGGTGGAGGTAGTGGGTGTGATCCGAGAGGACGGCCAGTACCAGGAGCGCGTAACCCCCCGCGGCGGCGAACGCCTTCGCGCCCGAACCGGATTGCGCTAACACGTTACCGACTGCGACGTGGGAAGCCGCACCGAGGGCGAAGTACGGCAGAAACGATCCGACCTGGTACAGCACGCCCCACGGGCCCAGGCCGACTTGCGCCTGGATGACCGCGAGCGCCGCGGACGCGGCCACGAGACCCCAGCTCCCCACGCCCAGTTGCCTCAAGGCTAAGAAGAGCAGGAAGCAGACGAATAGAGCGTACAGGAACCAGAACTGCATCGGCGGCACGTACCAGATCACGGCCACGTCTTGCCACCGAGTGGGGTTGTTGGTGTGGCCGGAAAGTGCCGCCTGGATCGAGGTTTGCAGTACGGCCCAAACGACGTATGGATAGGCGATGGTGCGGAGCTTATCGGAAACGAACTGCGTTGGTCCTTTTGCGGCGGAGCGCTCCGCGAAAAGCCCCGAAACGAAGAAGAACAGGGGCATGTGAAAGGAGTAGATCCAATCATCCACGAACTGCGCTACGGCTGAAGGTTCCATCAGCCCGGAGTTGAGTAGACCTCGGAGCGTATGGCCCACCACAACCAAGAATATCCCGATACCTCGGGCATAGTCTACCCATGCGAGACGCGAGGTTTGAGGGGCAAGCACTCGGACCACGCGATGACTCATGCGGACACTCCTATCACCTAGGGCGTGTTGACGTTCCTCTGCATGCGTAGCCGGATAAAGCCGAGAACCAAACGCAGCAGTCCGAGGTAGGTGGCCTTGAGCTTATCGTGCCGGGTGGCGATGCGGCGGAACTGCTTGGCCTTGCCGAACAGCCGCTCGAACCGGTGCCGCTCCTTGTAGCTCTCGGCGGCGAGCGCCCCCGCCTCGGGGTCGCGGTTGGCCCGCAGCGGGATGTTCGGGTTCATTTCGCGTTCCAAGCAGTCGCACCGCAGCCGGTCCCCATCGAACCCCTTGTCCCCGACGATCTCATCGACCTTCACCCGCTCCAGCGTTCGGTCGAGCATCGGCACCAGCAGGGGCGCGTCGCCCGCTTGGCCGGGCACGACCTCCACCGCGACCACCGTGTCCTCGTCGGCCACCGCCGCCATGGATCTTGGTGCTCAGCCCGCCGCGACTGCGGCCGAGCACCTGAGCCTTCGCCGACCGCCCAGGCCCGATCTTTTATGCTTCCGCCGTGCGCCGGCGGCGTGCTGGTGGGCGCGAACGATGGCCGAGTCGATGAACACCCGCCGAACCGCGCCGAACCGGGGGGCGGCCGTCATCGCCTCGAACAGCCGTTCCAAGCCGCCGGAGGAGACCCACCGGCGGAACCGGTTGTACACCGCGTCCCACCGCCCGAACTCCGACGGCAGGTCGTGCCACGGGACGCCGGTGCGGGCCAGGTACAGCAGCGCCTCGAAGAAGTCCCGGTCAGACAGCGCCGGCTTCTGCCCGCCCTTATGCCGCTTGGCCTGCCGGACCATCGGCTCCCGCGCGGTCCACAGATCGTCTGTGAGCATTTACCGCATTGCCCGCATCACATCGGCCCCAAAAACGCCCCAAGTCGTTATGCTGTAAGGTGGGAGAAACGTCAACGCGCCCTAGCTCGCGCGCCCTCAGCCGATCCGCAACAACTCGCACGCGGCGGCGTAACTCGACTGCAACTCCAGCGGCACCGGCAGCGCCCCGCCCAGCCACAACGGCAGCGTCGGCAGCGGCGCCCCCAGCGCCAGTCGCTCGGGCCAGAGTTCCAGGCGCGGCCGGTCGCCGGCGGTGGTGCGGTACGACGCGGCGTACAGCGGCACGTCCGCCTCGCCCCAGTCGGCCATCGGCGCGTCGAGTTCCAAGAGTAACAAGAGTTCGCGGTGCAAGTCGGACTGCCGGCTCGTGACCACATCGATCACGACCAGCCCGACCTGGCTCCGCAGGTAGCCCGCGCACTTCCCGGCGAACGACTGCCGCGCCGCCGGCCGGTCCTTGTTCGCCGGGCTGACCAGCTCGACAGCCCCCACCAGTCGCGGTTCGCCATCGGCGCGCTGGACGAGTACCTCAAACAGGTCGCGCTCGGGCCACTCGACTTGCCCACTCCACGCCGGCGGCGGCGCGGCCCAGGCGGGCAGGCCGGTGGACCCCCCTCCACTTAGTTGCAGCGCCGCGACATCGACCTCGACCATTGGCCCGCGCGAGGTCTGCGGGATTGCCACGTACTCCAGGGGCAGCATGCGGTTGAGTTGCTGCGCGATCATAGTGGCCCACGCGCTGTGGAACCCCTCCCACGGGCGCGTGACACTCAGTGGCGGGCGGAAGTGGTCGCGGAGAGGCATGGCCCTACCCTACGGCGAGGAGTTCGTCCCACACCCGGCCGCGCCCAACGGTGCGACGGCCAGCCGCCGCAGCCGAGCGGTCCCGGCGCTGACCGCCGCCTCCACAGCCGCACTCGGCGGGCCGAACCGCGCCACACCCTGCTCTAAGGGTGGTTCCCTGCCGGGCGGGGAGGGCACCCTGGGCAGTCCACTGCTGCATGCCGTGGCTCGCGTATAATTTATAGATAGGCGATGCATTGATGAAGTGCCGCCCCTGCATGTTCAGTTCCTCGATTCGAGACGGGGCGTAGCGCAGGTCACACAGCACTAAAGTATAGCCGAACATCCGAGAGTTCGGTTGCCAACTTGGTGGCCAGGAGCGCGAGCTCGAGTGGCATCATCGTCGACTACTACGTCGAAAGCGTATTCGGGAGGCGCTTAGTGGTGCGTCCGGCAAGTTGCCGGACGCCCGATCCGGCGATTATGCCTGTTGCGAT
>CAXTPM010000005.1:0-10154 GCA_964245865.1 uncultured Fimbriiglobus sp.
TCCTTGCCGACGCGCCCGAGACTTTCGGCACTCGCGGCACGCACCCCCGCGTCGGCGTCGGCGAGGGCTTTCGTCAAGACCCCCACCGCCGGGGACGCCGCCGCGCCGAAGCGCCCGAGCGCGGTCGCCACCAGCCGCCGCACCGGGGCTGCTTGCTCCTCGCGCAAGGCGTTCACGAGGTCGCCGACGAGGAACGCCGAGTCGTCGGGCTTCTGCGCGGCGATGACCCGCGCCGCCTCCTCGCGCACCTCGGGCTGGGCGTCGGTGCGCAGGGCGCGCGACACCGCGGCGAGGGCGCTGGCGCGAACCTCGGCGGAGTGCGGGGCGAGTTCCCCCAGCGCCACCACGGCCGCGCGGCGCTTGCGCGGCAAGGGGTCATCTTTGAGCATGGCGAGCCACCCCGACAACGGCCGGTCGCGGTAGCTCGGCTCGTCGGCCGGCGCGGCCGGCGCGAATGCCGCAAGGGCGAGTAGGATAGCGGCGAGAGCGGTCATGGTTCGCCCCGGCGGGGGAGTGGACGCGGCCAGCCGTCAGGATAGGAAATCGACCCGTGGCCGACGCGCACTGGCCGGCACTCGTGGTCGCCTCGACCGTTCCGCCGCTGCTCGCCTACGCCGGGCTGCTGCCGCGCGGCCTCGGCAAAACGCCGGAGGGCGGGCGGCGGCTCTGGGCACGGATTGCGTTCGCGCCGTACTTCGCGGCGAACGCCGCGAGTTTCTGGCTCTACCGCCAGGTCGCGCGCGGCCCGGCGCTAGCGGAAGTCGCGCCGAACCTGTACCTCGGCCGGCTCCTCACGGCGCGCGAGTTCGCCGGGCGCGAGTGGCACGGCGTGCTCGATTTGGCCGCGGAGTTCGACGCCACGCCGCCGGCGCGCGGGGTAGCACGCTACCGCTCGCTGCCGGTGCTCGACGGCGCCGCGCCGTCGCCCGCCCAACTCGCGGAAGCGCTGGCGTTCCTGGCTGAAGTCACGTCGATCGGGCCGGTGTACCTGCACTGCGCGCTCGGCCACGGCCGCAGCGCCTGCGTGGCGGCGGGGTACTTGCTGGCGCGCGGCGATGTCCTGTCGGTGCGGGAGGCGGTACGGAAGGTGAAGCGCCTGCGCCCCGGCGTGAGGTTAAGTCAGGGGCAGGCGGGGGTGTTGGGGGGAGTCGAGCGACGGCCCCTGTAGCAGCAGCCGAAAGCCCGCCGTCGCGGACGGGCGGGCCTTCGGCTGCTGCTGTCTTGCGGCCCGCACTCAGCTACAGCCGCTGGTTTCGCCGCAACTGTCGCACTTGGCGCACGCCCCGCTCCTCACCAGCGTGAGCGCCTGGCACACGGGGCACGGGTCGCCCTCGTAGCCCTTCTGCTTGGCGACGCGGATGCGGTCGCTCAAGCTCCCGGCGGGCACCGACGCGATGCGGTTCACCGCCGGGGCGCTCGGGGCCACCGGCGCGGCACTCGCCGAGGGCTTCAGGTGCGCCGAGCGCGGGTGCGCGAGTGCCGGTGCCGCGGCCACTGCATCGACCACGCGCTCACTGGCCGTCTCCTCGGCCTCGAAGATCGGCACGTCGCCGTCGTCGTCGTCGTGTACCGAGTCGCCCCGCAAGTCGTCGGGGATCACGTGTGCGAGGTCGTTGCGGTCGAGGTAGGTGATCGCCAGTTCGCGGAAAATGTAGTCGATGATCGACGTGCTCATCTTGATGTGCGGGTTCCCCTGCACCACCCCGTTCGGCTCGAAGCGCGTGAACAGGAACGCGTCCAGGTATTCGTCTAGCGGCACGCCGTGCTGCAGGCCGAGGCTGACCGCGATGGCGAAGCAGTGTGTCATGCTGCGGAACGCGGCCCCTTCTTTGTGCATGTCGATGAAGATTTCGCCCAGCGTGCCGTCGTCGTACTCGCCGGTGCGCAGGTACATCTTGTGGTTGCCGATGCGCGCCTTCTGGGTGTAGCCCGCGCGGCGGTCGGGCAGGCGGCGCCGCTTGGCGATGTAGCGGTACACGACCCGCTCGGTGATGCGCTCCGCGGCGCGGACGACCTCCGACTTCGGCTCGGCCGGGGCTTCGGGCGCGGCGTCCTCGGGCTTGATGTCCGCGAGCGCTGCCGCCTCAGGCGAGTCGGCGATCGAGTTCAGAGGCTGGCTCAGCTTGGAGCCGTCGCGGTAGAGCGCGTTCGCCTTGGTCATCAACTGCCAACTCAGCCGGTAGGCGTCCTTGACCTCCTCGATGGTGGCGTCGTTGGGCATGTTGATGGTCTTCGAGATCGCCCCACTAATAAAGGGCTGCGACGCGGCCATCATGCGGATGTGCGACTCCGGGCTGAGGTAGCGCTTCCCGAGCTTGCCGCACTTGTTGGCGCAGTCGAACACCGCGTAGTGCTCGGGCTTAAGGTGCGGCGCGCCCTCGACGGTCATGGTGCCGCAGACGTAGGTGTTCGCCTCGTCGATCTGGCGCTTGGTGAACCCCAGGTGCGCGAGCAGGTCGAACGCCGGGGCGTCGAGCGTGGCCTTCGGGATCGCCAGCGTGCCGGTGAGGAACTCATCACCCAAGGTCCAGCGGTTGAACACGAACGGCAGCTCGAAGGTGCCGGGCAACTGCGCCTCGACTTTGGCCAGCACCTCGTCGGTGAAGCCCTTAGCCTTCAAGCTAGTCGGGTTGAGGTGCGGGCAGCCCGCGAGCGTGCCGGCGCCGCGGCAGTAGCGGACGATCTCCTCGGTCTGGCGCGGGGTGTAGCCCAGGCGAGCGAGTGCCGGCGGCACCGACTGGTTGATGATCTTGAAGTAGCCGCCCCCGGCGAGCTTCTTGAACTTCACGAGCGCGAAGTCCGGCTCGATGCCGGTGGTGTCGCAGTCCATGACTAACCCGATCGTGCCGGTCGGCGCGACGACGGTCACTTGGGCGTTGCGGAAGCCGTGCATCTCGCCGAGGAAAAGCATCCGGTCGCACTCACTTCGTGCGGCGGCGAGCAAGTCCGGCGGGCAGTGCGCCGGGTCGATGCCCACGGGCGTCACGGTCAGGTTCTCGTAGTCACTCCGGGCGGCGTCGTAGGCCGCGCGGCGGTGGTTGCGGATGACGCTGAGCATCGACTCCTTGTTGGCGTGGTAGCGCGGGAACGGCCCGACCTCGCCGGCCATCTCGGCACTCGTCGCGTAAGCTCCGGCGTGCATGACCGCCGTGAGCGCGGCACACTGCGCCCGCCCCTCGGGGGAGTCGTACGGCACGCCCTGGACCATGAGGAGGGCGCCCAAGTTGGCGTAGCCGAGTCCGAGGGTGCGGAAGTCGTAGGACTTCCGCGCGACGGGGACGCTCGGGAACTGGGCCATGTGCACGCTGATTTCGAGCACCATCGTCCAGAGCTTGATGCCGTGGCGGTAGGCGCCGACATCGACGGACTGCCTGGAGGGGTCGTAGAAGCGGATGAGGTTCAGTGAGGCGAGGTTGCACGCGGTATCGTCTAAGAACAAATACTCTGAACAATTATGGACTATCAGACCGTTGGCGACGAAGTGGCTCGTGGCCGGTTCGGTCAGGTCGTAAACCGGCTCGACGCCGAGGTAGTCGAGTGACGCGACTCGGTCGGTCGCCGAGTCGCGGTAGGTCGTCACCGTGCGGTTGAGGTTGGCCAACCTCTCGCACTTCGGGCTGCCGGGGACGAAGCCGATCTCGGCCTCGAACGCGAGGCGCGAGGTGCGGGTGATCCTGAGCGAATGCACCTGCTGAACGGGGTACTCCTTCGCGCCGCCCTTGCCGTCGGGCAGCATCGCGGTCGTTTGGCCGACGACGCGGCGGTTCGTGTAGAGTTTCGACTTCACGCCGAAGCCGAGCAGCATAACTTGCACCTGCCTGAGTAGCTCCGCCGACGCGCTGTCGAGGCCGACGTAGTGCGACTTGGTGCCGCAGTGCCCGACAGTACCGTCGGCGGTGAACAGGCCGCGCAGCACCCCGGCGAGACTCGCCCGGTCGAGCCGGAACGCGGCGGGGGTGAACCGCTTCGCCGCACTGCCCGCAGCGGCCTCGGCGTAGCGCTTCACCACATCGACCACGCAGCGCGAGGCGATCCCGACGCGCACGGTCGTCTGCGGACTGTTGGCGGTCGTCGGGCGCGCGCCCCGCCCGTCGGCGGCGTGCTCGGACTTGTAGCTGTTCAGGTTTTCCAGCACCCGCCCGGCGACCAAGTGCTCCTCGGGGGCGAGCGTGACGAGGGCCGTCTCCTGCTCGCCCATCAGGCAGCCGTCGCCCACCACAAGCCCGACGAACTCGGCGAGCCGGGGGTCGATCAGCTCCCGCCCGGCGCCGAGGTCGCGGCACGCCGCTTCGGCGCCGGCGAGGGTCACGAGGTCATCGACGCGCAACTCCGCCGCCGGCACGTCGCCCCGGTTGGCGGTCAGCACCTTGTGGTCGGCGGTGAGTTTCACCTCGTACCCCGACCGCGTTCGGAGCCGGTAGACCGGCTTGACCCCGGTCTGGAACGCGGGGCTTACGGGGTGCAGTCGCCCGTCGCCGCCCATCACCTCGAACGCGGCCCCGAGTAGGGAGTCGATACGCTCCCAGCCGTCGGCGGTGCGGACGAAGGTATCGCCGGTGACGCACGGGTTCGACGCCCGGATCGGCCCGTCGGCCGGGCAGGTGTGCCACTCGTTGATCGTCGTGTGGAACTGCACGCCGGGGTCGGCGCACGCCCACGCGGCGTAGGCGATCTGGTCCCACAGCTCCCGCGCCTGCAGGGTTTTGGACGGCTTCGCCGCGCGCCCCTGGGCCTTCGCCTTCTCCAGTTCGGTGCGCCAGTACAGGTGCCACGGGCCGTCGGCCTCCACCGCGTCCATAAAGCGGTTGGTGATACTCACCGTGTTGTTGGAGTTCTGACCCGAGACGGTGTAGTAGGCTTTGGAGGTCCAATCGGTGTCGTACTCCTCGATATCGAGTGCGGTGAAGCCCTGCTTGGCGAGTTGCATCGCCCGCGCGATGTAGTTCTCCGGCACCAAGGCGTTGCGCGCGGCGAGCACGGCCCCCTTGAGCGCGGCGTTCTTGGCGGGGTCGTACTGCCCGGCCGGGTCGGCGTGGCCGACGACCGCGCGCAGCACCGCGTTCATGTGCTTATTCAGCAGGCGCGAGCCGCCGACGAGTGCGGCAACCTTCTGCTCCTCAATGACCTTCCAGTTGACGAACTCCTCGATGTCGGGGTGGTCGAGGTCGAGCACCACCATCTTGGCGGCGCGGCGCGTGGTCCCCCCCGATTTGATGGCCCCGGCCGCGCGGTCGCCGATCTTGAGGAAGCTCATTAGCCCCGACGACTTGCCGCCCCCCGAAAGGGGTTCGCCGTCGCCGCGCAGGGCGCTGAAGTTCGAGCCGGTACCACTGCCGTACTTGAAGATGCGGGCCTCGCGCACCCACAAGTCCATGATGCCGCCGTCGTTGACCAGGTCGTCGCCGACGCCCTGGATGAAGCACGCATGGGGTGCCGGGCGCTCGTAGGCCGAGGTCGAGCGCGTCAGCTCGTTCGTGCGCGGGTCCACGAAGTAGTGCCCCTGCGGCGGCCCCTCAATGCCGTAGGCCCAGTGCAGCCCGGTGTTGAACCACTGCGGCGAGTTGGGCGCGGCCATCTGGGCCGCGAGCATGTGGCACACTTCGTCGTAGAACGCCCGCGCGTCGAGTTCGGTGGTGAAGTACCCGCCCTTGAACCCCCAGTAGGTCCAGCAGCCCGCGAGGCGGTGGAACACCTGGCGGCTGTCGGTCTCGCCGACTAGGGGCGTGTCGGCCGACTCGGGCCGGCTCGCCTGCAGCCACTCCGGCACGCCGTCTTCGTGGACCTTCACCGTGGCGACCGGCACCCCGGCGCGGCGGAAATACTTCTGCGCCAAAATATCGACCGCGACCTGGCTCCACGACTCGGGAACCAGGATGTCCTTCGCCTCGAACACGACCGTGCCGTTCGGGTTGACGATGCGGCTGGCGCGGGGGACGAAAGTCAGGGCCGCGAAGGGGCCGTCGGTGTCGCGGGTGAAGCGGCGGTCGATTTGCATGGCGAGCGGTGCCTGCCTAAGTGCGTGAGCGTGGGTCGGTGCGGACTAGTAGTTTCGACGCGCCCGGCCCCTTGGGTGATTGATTCTGGCGGGTTTGGCGGGCTTGGGACGGCCGGCGGCGCGTTACGGCTGGCGCCTCCGGCAGAGTCTACCTGTACAGTAGTGAACCGAATACTACTAGTCCACAACAACGACGCGGGCGCGCGGAATGGTTGCAAGATCGGCGCCCGTATGCCGGCGCCGATCAGCCGATACTCCTCACGAACACGCCGTCCCGTAGGCCAGCACCGCCCACAGGTCGTCGGCCTCAAGGTCACAGAAGTCGTCGAGTATTTCCGCCCAACTCATGCCGGACGCAAGTGTGTCGAGCATTACTTCAACGGGGTAGCGCAGTCCCCGGATGCACGGCTTGCCGTGGCAAATGTCGGGGTCCACCGTGATGCGGCTCAACGGGTCTTTCATTCCGCGCTCCGAACTCCGTGCTTCCCCTACGGCCGCTCCTCCGCCACCGTGCCGGCCACGAACGGCAGCGTCAGCCCGGCCTGGTCCTGGTACTTGCCCTTCTTATCCGCGTAAGAAGTGCGGCACTCGGCCACGCCCTGAAGGAAAATCATCTGCGCGATCCCCTCGCCGGCGTAGATTTTCGCGGGCAGCGGGGTGGTGTTGGAGATTTCGATGGTGACGCGGCCGCGCCACTCGGGTTCCAGGGGGGTCACATTGACGATGATTCCGCAACGTGCATACGTGCTTTTTCCGACGCACACCCCCAGCACCCCCCGCGGAATCTCCAAATACTCCACCGTCTCCGCCAGCGCGAAGCTGTTCGGCGGGATGATGCAGTAGTCCGCTGTCACGTCCACGAACGATTTCGGGTCGAAGGCTTTCGGATCGACCGTGCTGCCCCAGACGTTCGTAAACACCTTGAAGTGCCGATCGACCCGCACGTCGTAGCCGTAGCTGGTGAGGCCATACGAGATGACGTTGGGGCGGTGCTCTTGGGCCGCGTAGGGTTCGATCTTGACGCCCGCTTCGATCATCCAGTCGGGGAGAACGCCCATGCCGCTAGTCCCCGCCGGGGTGAGGTGATCGCTTCCGCCGACTACTGTATCAACCGGCACGATCGGCGTCCGCGCCGCCCCCCTTGCACTCGGCCCACGAACCAGGCGCCACGAATCACGCCATTCCTCGTTGACTTGCCCCGCGTGCCGTGTGTATAGTCCCTGCATGGGTCGTGCAGTCCGCAGCACGACGGGCTAGAGGCCGAGGGCGAGGCTGACTGTTTCCAGCAGACCCGAGGCAGGTTCGGCTAATAAGGAGGTGATCAAGTGATTGATGGTAAACAGATGAGGCGGCTGTCCTAAACAGTCGCAGACGGATGGCTGTCTGTGACGGCCGCTTACTCCGAGGCGGGCCACGCGGTGTCAAAACCTCGTGGCCCGCTTCTTTTCGTATTTACCCCGATCCGTCCCGTTTCGGCCTCGGTTCCGACTGGCCCAATGCCAGCCGACTCGTCATAATAGCCGCGGGATTGACCCCGACTCGCCCCCGAACCCCGGACGGTTCCTTCGCATGTGCCCGACCCTCCTCGCCGCGCTCGTGCTGCTCCAGGCGCCCGCCGCGCCCACTAGCGGCCTCGCGTTCAAGAACGTCCGCAGCACCTACGGGAGTCTCGGCGCCGCCCGGCCCGCCGGCCCACTCGCCCCTGGGGATGTCCTGCACCTCGCGTTCGACATCGACGGCCTGGCCGTGGACGGGGAGTCGAAGGCCAACTACGTCATGGCGATGGACGTGACCGACCCGAAAGGGGCGGTGAAGTACAGCCAGCCGCCCGCGCCCAAGGCGGGCTTCATGCCGCTGGGGGGTGCGACGCTGCCCGCCCAAGCGTTCCTGAACATCGGTCTCGATTTGGAGGCCGGCGACTACACGGTGAAAGTGACCGTGACGGACCTCGGCGCCCCCGGCAAGCCGACCAAGGTGATGCCGTACCCGTTCACGGTGGGGCCGAAGAAGTTCGCCATTGTCTCGGTATACGCCAGTGTGGACGAGCGCGGCGAGTTGCCGATGCCGACGACGGCGGTCGCGGGGCAGGCGGTGTTCGTCCAGTTCGGCGTCGTGGGGTTCCAGCGCAACGCGGCCAAGTTACCGGATGTCACCATCGAGATGGCGCCCTTGGACTCGGCCGGCAAGGAGACGATGGCCAAGCCGAGTCGGTTCGAGGTGAAGTCGGGCGTGGACCCGAACGATCCAGGCGTCAGCGTGCGGTTTTTGGTGCCGCTGACCCGCCCCGGCAAGTATACCATTCGCCTGCGGGCGACCGACGCGGTGGCCAAGCAGACCGCCGAGTTCAAGTTGCCGCTGACGGTGCTGCCGTCGGAGTAGTCGCCGAGTCCTGGGGAGCGTATGAGTAGCCTTGCCGAGCGGATCGCGCAGTTCCGCAACATGACCGAAAACGTCCCCGACGACGAACTCGGGCACTTCCGGCTCGGGCAGCTCTTGGCCGACGACGGCCAGTTCGCCGAGGCCGCGAAGTCGTTCGCCGCCACGGTCGAACTCGCCCCGACGTTCTCGAAAGCCTACCAACTCTGGGGCGACGCCCTCATCAAGCAGGGGGACACCACTCAAGCCACCGAGGTGCTGACGCGCGGCTACAAGGTGGCCGACGAGCGCGGCGACCGCACCCCGCGCGAGGCGATCGGCCAACTCCTGACGCAACTCGGCGCCCCCATCCCGGTCGCCGCGCCCAAAGTCGCCGCCGCGGCGGAAGACGACGGCACCCCCGGCACCGGGTTCACCTGCCACCGCCCGGCCTGCCCCGCCGGCAAGCGCGCGATCCCCCTGAGTCGCCCGCCGATCCCCGACCCCATCGGCGAGCGCGTGCAGCGCGACATCTGCTCGGCCTGCTGGGACTCGTGGAAGAAGGACTTCTCGGTCAAGGTCATCAACGAACTGCGCCTGGATTTGTCCAGCGAGAGCGGCGCGGCGGAGTACGACCGGCACATGCGCGAGTATTTCGGCTTCGAGGACGAGCCGGCCGCGGTCGGCGCGTAGCGTGGAAGCCCCAACGGCCTACCTGATCCAGTACGGCGCCCTCGGCCACGTCGGGCGCTTCGCCGCACCCGGCATCCTCCCGCTCGCGCGCGGCGACTCGGCGGTGATCGACACCCCGCGCGGCCGCGAGTTGGGCCGTGTGCTGGCCCCGCACGCCGCCGGCACTGCCTCCGACTCGACGCACCTCGCCGGCGGCAGTTTGGTCCGCGCCGCCACCGCCGCGGATTCTGAACTCGCTTGCGAGTTCGCCGAAGTCGCCCTCGGCTTGGCCCGCCGCGCCGAACTGCTCGCCGGCGCCGAGCCGCTTTCCGTGTTGGAGGCTGAAGTCCTGTTCGACGGCTCGGCCGTCGTCCACGTGCTGCCGTGGGCCGACTGCGACGGTGCGGCGTGGGTCGAGGGGCTGGCCCGCGAGTCGGGTCGGCCGGTGCGGCTGCACGACGCGGGGCAGACCGCGTTCCGCCCCGACCCGCGCACCAGTTGCGGCGACGGCTGCGGCACCCCGTCCAAAGAGGGGGGCTGTAGCTCGGGCGGCTGCTCGACGGGGAAGTGCGGCTCGGGTGGTGGTTGCTCGCGCGGACAGGTCTCGAAGCCGGACGACCTGCGGGCGTACTTCGCCGAGTTGCGCGCCGGGATGGAACGCAAGGCGCGCGTGCCGCTACACTAATTACCGACGACCGCCGCCCCGCCCCGGAAGGAACCGCACCGTGCTCGTGGCCCTCGCCTGCTGCCTCGCACTCCCCGCCGCGCCCGACCTCCCGGCCGCGCTCGCCAAGATTAAGCAAGTCGGCAAGGAGGGCGCCGGCAACGCCGAGGCTTCCAAAGCCTGGAAGACGCTCGTGGGCGCCGGCCCCGACGCGCTGCTGCCGACGCTCGAGGCGTTCGAGGGCGCGAACCCCGCCGCGCTCAACTGGCTCCGAGCGGCCGTCGGCGCGGTGGCCAAGCCCGACTCGGTGGACGCCGCGAAACTCCTGCGGTTCGTCGCCGACGGCAAGCGTCACCCCGCCGCGCGGCGCATCGCCTACGAACTCGCCGAGGCCAAGGACAAGCCCGCCGCCCAGAAGGTGCTCGCCGGCTGCATCAACGACCCCGACCCCGAACTGCGCCACGACGC
>CAXTPM010000005.1:10164-16829 GCA_964245865.1 uncultured Fimbriiglobus sp.
TCTCGAACGGTGCGTCGGACCCGCCGGTCACGAGCTCCGCACCCTCCTCGACCGCCCGGTCGATCAACCCCACGACGCGATCGCGCTGCGGGTGGCCACCGCCAAGACCGCCGCGGAGTTGCGGCCGCTGTTTGACGCGGCGCGCGACGTGGAGCAGGCCAAAGACTTGGCCAAAAAGCTCGAAGCGCTCGGTGAGACCGCCGACCTCACCGTCCACGACAACTTCGTGACGCAGTGGCACGTGGTCGGCCCGTTCGACTCGCCGGAGAAGTCGGGGTTCGCCAAGGCGTTCGCGCCCGAGACGACGCCGTTCGATGCCGCCATGACGGCCGAGGGTCGTGGCGGGGTCAAGGTGGGGTGGAAGCCGGTGCAGGCGACTGCGGCCGAGGGGACGATCAACGTCAACCTGCCGCTCGGCCAGCAGATGAACGCGGTGGCGTACCTCGCCGCAACCCTCGACGCCCCGGCCGAGACGCCGTGCGAGCTGCGCTTCCAGACGCCCAACGCGCTCAAGGTGTTCGTCAACGGCAAGGAGGTGTTCGCCCGCGCCACCTACCACGGCGGCACCTCGCGCGACCAGTATGTTGTGCCCGTGACACTCAAGGCCGGGGCCAACGTGGTGCTGGTGAAGCTGGTGCAGGACGACCAGCCGCACGCCTGGACGAAGGAGTGGAGCCTGGCCGCGCGCGTCACCGACTCGACCGGCGGGCGCGTCCCCTTGAAGCAAGTCTGGCCCGCCGCCTCCGGGCCGGAGACGATCGACCTCGGCAAACTCGCCCCCGCCCCCAAAGAGTAGGAGCCGACGCGATGCGATCCCTTCCCCGCTACACCGTGGCCGTCGCGTTGGCCCTCGCCGCGCCCTTCACAAACGCCGCCGACTGGCCGGGCTTCCGCGGCGACGGCGGCGCGGTGTCCGCTGAAGCCAACCTGCCCGCCGGGTTCACCGCCGAGTCGGGGCTGCGCTACAAGGTCGCCCTCCCCGGCCGTGGCGTATCGAGTCCCGTGGTGGTCGGCGCTACGGTTTACGTCACCTGCAGTTCGGGCCTCGCCGACGACAAGTTGCACGTCGTGGCGATCGACCGCGACACGGGCAAGGTCAAGTGGCAGCGTACCCTCGCCGCGACCGGGGCGACCGGGGCGCACCCGGACTCGTGTATGGCCGCGCCGACGCCGGTGGCCGACGCGACGGGGGTGTACGCGCTCTTCGCCTGCGGCGACCTCGCGGCGTTCGACCCCGAGGGGAACCTGCGCTGGTACCGATCCTTGGTGGGCGACTACCCGGCGGTCTCGAACCTCGTCGGCATGGCCGCGTCGCCGGTGCTAGTCGGGGGCAAGATCGTCGTGCCGATGGACAGCCCCGGCGAGGCGTTCATCGCCGCGCTCGACTGCGCCACGGGCGCGAACATGTGGCGCGTGACCCGGCCCAAGGCGATGAACTGGACGACGCCCGCGGTGCGCAAGACTTCCTCCGGCGGCTCCGAGGTGTTGTTCCTGGGCCAGTCGGAACTCACCGCCTACGACGCCGCGACGGGGGCCAAGCGCACGAGTGTCAAGGTCTCGGGCAGCATCCCCTCGCCGTCGGTCCTGCCGTCGGGCGCGGTGCTCTGCCCCGTGGGCGGCGTGGCGATGCTCGACTTCGCTGACGACAAGGGCAAGGAGGTCTGGAAGTCGCCCAAGCTCCAGACCGGCATGTCGAGTCCGGTGGCCCACGAGGGCAAGGTCTACGGCGTCACCTCGGCCGGGTTCCTGACCTGCCTCGACCAGGCGACCGGCAAGCAACTCTGGCAGGAGCGCGTGCCGGGGCGCTACTCGGCGAGTCCGGTGGTCGGCGACGGCAAGATTTACCTGCTGAACGAAGCCGGCACACTCGTGACCGTGGGTCTGGGCGACAAGCCGGAGATTCTGGCGCAGAGCGAGACCGGCGAGCGCGGCCAGGCGACCCCGGCGATTAGCGGCGGGTTGGTGTTCGTGCGGACGGCGAAGAGCCTATTCTGCGTGGGGAAGTAAAGAGACCTCACCCCCCGTCCCCCTCTCCCAAAAGGAGAGGGGGACGGGGGGTGAGGTCTCTTCCTCCGCCAGGGGGTACTCCGGCAGCGCTAGCCCCAGCGTCGGGATCGCCTGCAAGTGCCGCCAGCCGCGCGTGACGCGCGCCGTCTCCTCGGCCACGAACGCGGCGTCCAGTCCACTTTTGGCGAACGGCCCGGCGCACTCGGCCGGCTCGAAAGCGGCGTCGGCGATGAACTGCGCCCGCTCCGGCTGGCAGCGGATGTGCCACTCGCGCTCGGTGTGGATCGCCTCCAAGGGCGTCTCGCCGAGGACGAAACTCAGGTACAGGCCCGACTCGGTGATCGGGTCCACGTCGAGGCCGCAGACGCGGCAGCGGTAGCCCTCGTCGCAGCGGGCCATGCTCGGTTTCGCTCGGGGTTCGGGGGCGTCGCGCGGCGGTCGCCGCTACAATACTAGGCCGGGTGCCCCCGAACATGGAGCGCGGATGACGGTTTGGGATCGGTTCCGGCTCGACGGCCGCGTGGCGATGGTGACGGGTGCGAGCCGTGGGCTGGGCCGCGCGATGGCCCAGGCGCTCGCCGAGGCGGGCGCCGACCTCGTCATTGTCGGCCGCGACCCCGATGCACTGTTGGACGCGCAGGCCGGGTTGCAAGACACCGGCCGGGCGGTCTACGCGGTGGTCGGCGACGTGAGCACCCCGCCGGGGGCACTCTCCGTCTGCTTCCAGGCGCTCGAACTCGGCCTCGACATCGACATTTTAGTGAACAACGTCGGCGGACGGCGCCTAGACGTGCCGCTCGAAGAAATGCCCCTCGCCGAGTGGTCCACGCTGTTCGACCTGAACCTCACGAGTGCGCTCGTGTGCTGCCAGCGCATCGGCGTGCCGATGCTGGAGCGGCGGCGCGGGGCGGTGGTCAACGTCACCTCGATCGCCGGGTCGGTGGTCATCCCCGGCATCCGCGGCCGGCACTACGAGGTGGCGAAGGCGGCGCTCACCGGCCTCACCAAATCCCTGGCGAGCGACTGGGCCGGGCGCGGGGTGCGGGTGAACGCGATCGCCCCTGGGGTGTTCGAGACCGAGCCGAACAAGACGTGGTTCCGCATGAAGCCGGAGTACCGCGCGAACTTCCTCGGCCGCATCCCGATGGCCCGCATGGGCCGGCCCGACGAGCTTGGCCCGGCGGTGGTGTTTCTGGCCAGCGACGCGAGTTCGTACATGACGGGGGCGACGATGACGGTCGATGGGGGGTATACGGTGTGGTGAGCGCGGTTTGTGGCTCAGGTTGGGAGAGGCGGGGCAGTGCTTGGTTCAGCGGTGCGAGCACTCGTTTATGCTGGTTGGCTGGGTAGCTCGGCTGCATGTGCGATCCCGCGATCGGCTGCTATTACACGATTGGTGGGCTGGTGGGAGGAATCGTGGTTGCCACCGCAGTGGTCTCGGCGGCAGCTCGACGAACTTCGCGGTTTTGCCTGTCCCGCTCTCGCCGAGTAGCACGCTGCTGTTCAGCCTCAAAGTCGAACACACAACGATTGTGTGCGTCTGTATAACGCGTAATCAATGACGACATAAACTGTAGTGTGTCCACGGCGTCAGGTGCAAATGGTTCCATTTGCATTGAAGTGAGGACAAGGACGCCGACTGGTCGCGCGGTGCAGGCTTGCATAATGGGTACGGTTGCGAAGCGATGAAAGTAGACGTGCTCAACCGGCTTACCGTTCTGGTAGAACAACTCTTTATCTTCATCGACACATGCCGTCCCGGCACAGGTTCGGGTCAATCCCCGCCGGTGGGGTGCTCGACTGGCAAGCCAAATCGGCAGACAAGGACTAATGTGTGTCAAACTATAGAATAGCTCTTGGTGGACGCCGTCGTTCGGCGGGCAGTGGTGAGGACCCGCGACCTCTCCATCCATGTAGTACACCTCCAAAGTAAACTCACCGGAAGTAACCCCGAGGGTCGGGCGAATACGAACAGCCACCTCTCGGAGGATCGGGAAGAGTCCGCGGCGAAATGCGCTTGAATCGTGAGGGTTGAAGTTGCAGGTTTCTAAGTTGAGGCTGTCGAATAGCGAGCGGATCAACCGGTGGCACTCAGCCCTGCGGTCAAGTTCGCAGTGCAATTCTGTCATCTTGCGAGCCGACTCAGCCCGCTCCACATCCAATGTATGTTGAACTTCGATGGCATCGAGCGCTGCAATGATAGGGGAAGTGCGCTCGCGGAACAGTGCCAGTCCCAGCAGATAGATGTGGAAACATCCGAGCGCGACTAGAGTGACGAGAAAGGACCACCCCTTTCCCGGCTCGGCCCCGGTGAGAAGGTTGACCAGCAGCCCCTCTAAGATTGGAAGCACCGCCCCGGTCAGCACTAACTCTCCCTGGACATGACTGCCTGACCACTGCGCCCACTCCTTTAGCCGCTTCCAGTTGTTGTTCTCAGGCAACATGGCGATCTCCGACTGTTAGCGCCGCTACTGAACAAGGGAATATTATCGTTACGAATGCCTCGGCGCCAAGGCAACTTCCTGCCCAAGCAGAAGAAACTCCGGGCCACCGCCTACGAATGCCTTTTCCGGCCCGATCCACGCCCCACGCCCCACGAACCACGTCCCGATTGCTATACTACCTGGTGAGTCTCGGAAGTCGGAACCAGCCTGAGGTGGTGTCGTGGGGTTGCCCGTCGTTGCGATTGTCGGACGCCCCAACGTCGGCAAATCTTCCCTTTTCAACTGGCTCGCCGGCCGGCGCATCAGCATCGTGGACCCCACCGCCGGGGTGACGCGCGACCGCATCGCCACGACGCTCGAAGTCGAGGGGCGGCACTTCGACCTCCTCGACACCGGCGGCATGGGCATCGTCGATGTCGATAACCTCACCGCCGACGTGGAGCACCAAATCCAGGTCGCGCTCAACGACGCGGCCGTGGTGATCTTCCTCGTCGATGTCCGCGACGGCGTGGTGCCGCTGGATCAGACCGTCGCGGCGCGCCTGCGGGTGGTGAACAAGCCGGTGG
Organism: uncultured Fimbriiglobus sp.; assembly: GCA_964245865.1. Taxonomy (GTDB): domain Bacteria; phylum Planctomycetota; class Planctomycetia; order Gemmatales; family Gemmataceae; genus Fimbriiglobus. Next base: position 15,182 of record CAXTPM010000005.1, read on the forward strand.
TGTTCGCCGCGAACAAGGCCGACGACCCGAAGTTCGATTCGGCCGTGGCCGACTTCTTCCGCTTGGGGTACGGCGAGCCGATCAAGGTGAGTGCCGAGCAGAAGAAGGGGCGCGACGAGTTATTAGAAGCGGTGCTCGCGGCGCTGCCGCCGGCCGACGCCGAGAACGTCGCGCCCAAAGATGTCGCGCTCAAGCTCGCCATCGTCGGGCGGCGGAACGTCGGCAAGAGCACGTTCATCAACAGCCTCGCCGAGGCCGACCGGGTGATCGTCTCGGAGGTCGCCGGGACGACGCGCGACAGCATCGACGTGCGGTTCGAGCGCGACGGGAAGGTGTTCCTCGCCATCGACACCGCGGGCGTGCAGAAGAAGAAGTCGCTCGCCGACAGCATCGAGTTCTACAGCGCCCACCGCGCCGAGCGCAGCATCCGCCGGGCGGATGTCGTGGTGCACTTCTTCGACCCGCGCGTGCGCGTCAGCCGCGTCGATAAGCAGTTGGCCGAGTACATCCTCGAGAACAACAAGCCCGCGATTTTCGTCGTCAACAAGTGGGACTTGGCCAAGGAGACCGTCAGCACAGAACGTTGGGCGAAGTACCTGCGCGACATCTTCCCGATGCTCGACTACGTGCCGATCGCGTTCATCACGGCCAAGAGTGGCAAGAACGTCTACCGACTCTTGAACCTCGCCCAACAACTGCACAAGCAGGACGGGCGGCGCGCCAAGACCGGCGAGTTGAACCGCGTGATTCAGCAGGCGATGCTGATTAACATGCCGCCGACCCGGCTGAACCGGCTGCCGAAGGTGTACTACGCCACGCAGACCGGCACGCACCCGCCGACGATTGTGCTGATGACCAACGGCCCGGAACTATTCGAGGGGCCGTACCTGCGCTACCTCACCAAAGCGCTGCGCGATAACTTCCCGTTCCGCGAGGTGGCCGTCAAACTGGTGCTGCGCGCCAAGGGCGAGGGCTTCCAGCGCGGCGGCATGGGCGAAGGCGGCGCCGAGCCGGTGGAGTACAACGCCGAGCAGCAGATTCCCCTGGCCGACGCCGGCCCGGTACGCGTGGCCGAAGGGACCGAGGTCGTGCCCGCGCTCGCCGACGAGCCGGTGGCCGACAGTGCCGAGGCGCCGGCCCCCGTCGCGGCGGTGGCCGCAAAGCCGCTGCCGGCCAAGGCGCCGCGCCCGGCGAAGACAGTGCGAGCACCGAAGAAGAAGCCCGAGACGGGGACGTGGAACTTTTAACGGCGGGGCGCCGGCGAGTAGGGGCTACTGTGCGCCGCGCGCTCATCGTGCTGCTCGCCGCCGCGCTCGCCGCCTGGGCCTACGACTCGGCCAGTATCATCGTGTGGGTTGGCGGCTACGACCTCGCTGTGAGAGTCGAGTGCGCCGCCGGTTCGCCGTGCTCGGTTCGTGCCCAGGCGTTCGCGTTCTGGGACGACGCCGAGGAGATTTTCGCTACGGAGCACGGGGCGTGGCCGGCAATTGCCGACCCTTTCGACGGCTCGCCGCTGACGATGCCGGTGCGCGTGACCGGCCGCGAGTCGGGGTTGGGGTGTGACTACGGCCGGGCGCAGTACCGTTATCTCGCGGTCGTCGCCGTGTTCCCCGACGGCCGGCGCGTGAAGGCGGTCGCGGACATCCCC
>CAXTPM010000005.1:16839-24387 GCA_964245865.1 uncultured Fimbriiglobus sp.
CCGACGGGCGCGAGTGCCGGGCGGTGACGCTCGCGCTGCCGTAGCGTCACCCCTGCGGCGGCAGTCGCCGGGCCACGGGCGGCGGGGGCAGCGGCGTGGCCACCGGCAGTGGCACCGCCTTGGCCACCGGCACCGGAACGGCGGGTGCCGGCTTGGCCACGAGTTTCACCCTAGGCGGTGCCGGCTTCGGCGCGACCGGCCGGGCGAGCAGTGGCGGCGCCTCGACCACCTCGAACCCGTCATCGGCCGGCGCCTCGTCGCGGGCCACCGGCAGCGGCTCGTCGTCCGCAGGGCGTGGCCGGGGTGGTTTCGGGCGGCGCCGGCGGGGCGGCGGGCTGCGGCGCGGCGAGTCGGAGTGCCCCCACGTCGCCAGGCGTACCGCGATGCCGATGACCGCCACGACGAGGCCAATCACCCAGCGGGCGTTGCCGAGTGCGCCGGCGGTGGTGACGGTCTTGTTACCGTTCTGGTCCACGATGTAGCCGAACGTCACGTTGCACTTGCGGCACTTCGTCGGCGGCGAACCGCCGGGGGCGACCTGGTACTTCTCCCCGCAGCTCTGGCAGGCGTACTCATCGACGAGTTGCGACCCGCCCACGGGGGGCCGGCCGGCGAACGGCGACGGCAGGCCCGTCGGCTCCGGCTCACGCGGCGCGGGCTGGCTCGGGGCTGGCTGACTCGGCGCCGGCAAGGTAGGTGGCTGGAACGGCGGCAGGTCCGGCGGGGATGTCGGGCTTGGCGGGAACGTCGGGCCGGGCGGGAACGTCGGCCCCTGGGGGAAGCCCCTCGGCCCGCGCGGGAACCCCGGCGGCTGCGCTACCGCGAGCGTGGCACTCAACAGAATCAGCCCCGCGGCGGCGAGGGCGGCGGTGCGCTTAGGCGTCAGGCGGCTCGTCACGGGCGGTCCCCATCAGTCGGTTTGGGCGGCACGACTCGGGCGCGGCGGGGCGGGGGCGGTCCGTCCTCGACTAGCTCGAACCCCGTCGCGGAGGGCGGCGGGCGCCTGGGCGGCGCGGGGCGCCTCGGCGAGTCCTCGACCAGCTCGAACCCGGCGGAAGGCGGCGGCTTCCGAACCGGCTTGGGCGCGGGCGCCGGGGCGTCGTCGTCGGGCGCGTCGGCCAGCTGCGGCGGGGCGTCGTCGCCGGGGAGCACGCGCCGGGTCGGCGCCGGCGGCAGTCCCTTCACCGCGCGGCCACCCCGAATCTCGCGGTGGACCTCGGCTTCCGCTAAGAGTTCCTGGCGGCGCAGGTACATCGGGTCGCGCTTGTCGGGCGGCTTGCCGGTCACCGAGCGGTTGCGGTAGAACCAGACGCCGACCCGGCCGAGCGTAACGACGACCCCAACGGCCGTGGCGAGGAGGCCGCCGCAGGTGAGGCGCCTGCCCCCGCCGCCCTCACCATCGGGGGCGAACTCGGTAGGCGCCCCGCAGTGCGGGCAGCGCTCCGGGAAGTCGTCGTCCTCGCCGACGGTAATTAGGCGCTTGCACTTCTCGCAGGGGAACGAGTCGGACGCCGGCGCGTCGGCGGGCGGCGCGGCCCTCGGGGCTTGCGCGGCGACCGGCAGGGCCAGGGCGGCGAGGGCGAGCGTGCCGAGGAAGGCGCGGCGCGTCGGGCGGGCGTCGGGCATCGGCGAGGCTCCGGGCGGTTAGCGGCCGACGGGAGCTAGCTTAGCCGCTCACCCGCCCGCCCGCAAGCGGTCATTTCGAGACGCGCGATTTTCATACCTCGTCGATCGCCGCGACGGTCGGGGCGGGAACCGGGGCAACGTCGAGTTCCGAGGCGTCGAGCCGACCGCCGGCGCGCAGGCGCTCGAACACCGCCACCGTCTGGGCGATGCCGTCCTTCAGGCTCGTTTTGGGCATCGGCCCGAGCGCGGCGGCGATGCCGCCGTCCGACAAGTCGTAGGCGATGGCGATCTGGTTCTCTTTGTGCGCGATCAAATGACGCGCGGCGGGGACCACCTCGGCGAGCGCGGCGCAGAACTCGGCGACCGGCCGGACCTCGCCGCGGAGGTTGAAGGCGCCCGCGCCCTCGAAGGGACGGGTCGCGGCCAGCACGAAGGCTCGGGCGGTGTCGCCCACATATTGGAAGTCGGTGACGCCGCCGAACTGGATCGTGAACGGCCGGCCGAGCAGTGCCGCCTTGATCGCCTTGGTCGGGTCGCTCGTCACGCCCAAATCGCGGCCGGGGCCGTAGACGGTCCACGGGCGCAGGCCCACACTGGTGACGCCGTGGTCCTGGAAGTAGATGCGGGCGTTCCCCTCGTTGCAGACCTTGAACACGCCGTAGTGCGAACTCGGGATCAGGGGGCCGGAGTCGGGCTTCGGCCCCGGCGGGTAGAGTTCCGGGGCGCCGAACACCGCCGCGCTACTGGCGTAGACCACCCGCGCCGGGCGGACCTTCGCGGCCTTCACGGCCTCGAACACCGCGAGGGTACCCAGCACGTTCACCGCGCCGCCGAGCACCGGGTTTGCGCGGCACGCCGGGACTTGCAGGCCGGCGAGGTGGATGACGTGCGTGACGGCGTGCTCGTCGAGGGCGCGCGCGAGGCCGGCCGCGTCGGTCACGTCCCCTGGGGCGAACCGCACGCGCGCGACCTCGGCGTCGGAGAGAATCAGCCGCAGCCGGCGCGCGTCGTCCTTGAGGTCATACGAGACGACAGTATGCCCGGCGGCGAGCAGGTCGCGCGCGACCCAGGCGCCGATGAAGCCATAGCCGCCGGTGAGCAGGAAGGTCATGGTCGGCCCCGAGAAAAAGGTTTAGCCGCCAAGGCGCCAAGGAAACCGCAGCCGAAGAAGAACGCTTCCAGAACTCCTAAACGTCCCGTCCGCTGTCTTCTTGGCGTTCTTGGCGCCTAAACTTCTTCGCTTCCTTCGGTCGGGTCGGCCTTGCGCCCGGCCAGTTCGCTCACCGTCGCGCTCGCCAACTTGGCGAAGGTGGCGATCTTGTCGCCGTCCGTGAGGTTCATCACGCGCACGCCCTGGGTGTTGCGGCCGACCGCGCGGATGTCGTCGATCTTGGAGCGCGTGACCATCCCCTGCTCGCTGATGAGGATGACCTCGTCGCCCTCGCGCACCGAGGCGACGCCCACGACGGGGCCGTTCTTGTCGGTGACTTTCACGTCCTTGGTCCCCTTGCCGCCGCGGCGCTGGAGGCGGTAGCGCATCTGGCCCCGCCCGCCGCCCTCCTCCGCCGGGTCGCCCTCGGCGGTCTCGTCGGCGACCTCGTCCTCGGCCTCCTCCTCGTCCGCGTCGGGGGCGTCGTCCGCGAGTTCCTCGTCGTCGGGCGCCTCGCCGTTGGCGCCGTTGAGGCTTTCCAGCGCGTGCGGGGCGTTGGCGCCGATGGGGGTGCGCTTGCCGTAGCCCTTCTCGCAGATCGTGAGTAGGTAGCCCTCGGGGTCGGCGACCACCATGCCCACCAGCTCGTCCCCAGCGCGCAATCGGATGCCACGCACCCCCTTGGTGTTGCGGCCCATCTCGCGCGCGTCGTCGGAGGCGAAGCGGATCGCCATGCCGGTGCGTGTGCTGAGGATGATCTCGTCACCAGGTTTGGTGAGGGCCACGCCGATCAGTTCGTCGCCGTCTTCGAGGTGAATGCCAATGATGCCGCCCGCGCGCACCCGGCTGTAGTCGCTCAGGGCGGACTTCTTCACCAAGCCGCGCCGCGTAACCATGAGCAGTTGATACCCCTCGGCGAACTCGCGCACGGGGATCACGCTTGAGAGCGACTCGTCGGGCTTCAGCGCGAGTACGTTGGCGATACTGCGGCCCGCGCTGGTGCGGCTCGCCTCGGGGACTTTGTACACCTTCAGCCAGTACATCTGGCCCCGGTTGGTGAAGCAGAGCAGGTAGCTGCGCAGCGTGGCGGTGAACAGGTGCTCGATGAAGTCGTCGTCGCGCGCCCCGCCGGCCACGCCCTTGCCGCCCCGATTTTGCAGGCGGAAGGTGTCGATCGGCATGCGCTTGAGGAACCCGGCGTGCGAGATCGTCACCACGGTGGGGTCGTCGGGGATCAAGTCCTCGAACTCGACATCGCCCCCGTCGTCGGTGATTTCCGTGAGGCGCGGCGTGCCGTACTTGTCGCGGATGTGCGTGAGGTCCGCTTCAATGATGTCGCGCACCTTGTCGTCGTCGGCGAGCAACTCCTCGTGGGCGCGAATCTCGCCGCGCAGTTGCTGGTACTCGCGCAGAATCTCGTCGGACTCGAGTGCGGCGAGTTGGCCGAGTTGCATGCGCACGACCGCCTCGGCCTGCTGCTCGGTCATGGTGTACTCGGCGGTGGCGCCGAGTTCTTCCTGCAAGGCACTGAACGCCGCCTCGCCGATGGCGCGCTCCAAAACGGCCGCCGCGACGGTCATCGTTTGCAGGCGCTGCTTGGTTTCACTTCGACTGGGCGAGCTGCGGCAGATGCGGATCACTTCGTCCAGGCTCGAAATGGCGATGAGCTGGCCTTCGAGTACGTGCCCGCGCCGCTTGGCCTCGCGGAGTAAGAAGCGAGTGCGGCGTCGGATGACCTCGCCGCGGTGCTCCAGGAACAGCCGCATCATCTCCATGAGACTCAGGAAGCGCGGCCGGCCGTCCACCAGCGCGAGCAGGCCGATGCTGATCGTCTCTTGGAGCTGCGAATACTGGTAAATCTGGTTCAGCACCAGGTGCGGGTCGGCGCCGCGCTTCAACTCGATCACCAGGCGCACCGGCTCGCCGTTGCGCGCGGCACTCTCGTCGCGCACGCCCGAGATGTCCTTGATGCGCTCGTCTTTGACGAGTTGGCCGATGTCCGCGGCGAGCTTGTTGCGCGTGACCTGGAACGGCACCTCGCGGATGAGGATGTAGGGCGTCTTGCCCTTCTCCTCGATAATGTCGGCGCGGGCGCGCAGGGTAATCCGGCTGCGCTCGCCCATCGCGCCGCGGATGATCCCCGCCCGGCCCATAATGATCCCGCCGGTGGGGAAGTCGGGGCCGGGGACGATTTCGAGCAACTCGGCGAACGTCATTTCGGGGTCGCGTAGCAGGCGAATCAGCCCGTTGCAGATTTCCGCGAGGTTGTGGGGTGGGATGTCGGTAGCCATCCCCACCGCGATGCCGATCGAGCCGTTGACCAGGAGGTTGGGGAACTTCGCCGGCAGCACCAGCGGCTCGCGGTAGGTGCCGTCGTAGCTGTCGATGAAGTCAACCGTCTCGCTCTCCAGATCAGCCAGCATCTCCGCGGCCGGGGCTTCCAGGCGGGCCTCGGTGTAGCGGTGCGCGGCGGGCGGCAGGCCGGCGATCGAGCCGAAGTTCCCCTGGCCGAAAATCAAGGGCGTGCGCATCACCCAGTCTTGCGCCAGGCGCACCAGCGTGGCGTAGATGCTCGCGTCGCCGTGCGGGTGGTAGCGCTTCATCGTCTCGCCGATGATGCCGGCGCACTTGCTGGTCTTCGCACTCGGCCCGAGGTTCAGGTCGTTCATCGCCACTAAGATGCGGCGCTGGCTGGGCTTCAGGCCGTCGCGCACGTCGGGCAGGGCGCGGCTGACCATCACCGACTGGGCGTAGGCGAGGTAGCTGTTCTGCATCTCCTCGACGATTTCGAGGTTGTCGATGGGCGCGTCCGCGAGCAGTGCGTCGATGCCGGTGGGCGGCGGGGGCGATTTGGATTTGCTGGCCAACGGACTTGCCTCCTCCGCGCCGGGGGAAATCGGCTCGCGCGGATGCGTGAATTATACGGAACGCCGCCGCGGTTGCCACGTCCGCAGCGGGGTCGCGGCCGGGGTCCGGCCCTCCCCCGAATTGGGCGACGCGACTATAGTGGTTACGCGAGCCTCTGCCCCTGCCCCGACGGTCACCCCCGCCGTGAAAGCCCCGGCCCGGTACTGGACCAACCCGCGCACCGCCGGCCCCGACGGCCTCGTCGGGGTGGGCGGTGACCTGCGCCCGGCCACGCTGTTGTTGGCCTACCGCGAGGGCGTCTTCCCGTGGTTCAACCCGAGCGACCCCATCCTGTGGTGGAGTCCCGACCCCAGGGGCATCTTCGAACTAGACGGCGTTCACGTCTCGAAGTCCTTGGCGCGCACCCTCAAGAGCGGCAAGTTCCGCGTGACGGTGAACACCGCCTTCCGCGAAGTCGTACTCGGCTGCGCCACCGGGCGTGACCAGGGGACGTGGATCACCGCCCGCATGGTGGACGCCTACGCCGAACTGCACCGCCTGGGCAGGGCACTCAGTGTGGAAACCTGGCTCCCCGAGGCCGAGGGCGGCTGGCGACTCGCCGGCGGCATCTACGGCGTCACCGTCGGCGGCCTCTTCGCCGGCGAGAGCATGTTCCACCGCGCGCCCGACGCCAGCAAGGTGGCACTCGTGAGCCTCGCCGAGAAGCTGCGCGCGGCCGGCTACACCCTGTTCGACACGCAGATGGTGACCGAGCACACCGGCCGCATGGGGGCAATCGAGATTCCGCGGCGGGAGTATCTAGACCGATTGGCGGAAGCGGTGGGGCGGGTGCCGAGAGAGGTGGCGTGAGGGGCAGCGTCGGCTAGTGTGGGGTGATATCCAGCCCGCGCCCGGACGCCCGCCCCCGCCGGAGTGATGTATCATGTCCAACCTCGAAAGTCTCGGCCTCGACCGCCTGTCCCCCCGAGGAGCGCCTCGTCCTCGCTGAAGCCCGCTTCGACAGCGTCGCCCAGGAGGAGGCTTCGCTCAGCGAGGCTCAGCGCGCCGAACTGGAACGCCGCCTCGCTAAAAGCATCGCCAACCCCAGCGTCGGCACGCCGTGGGAGGTCGCCGAGGCGCGGGCGCTCGAGCGGATCGCCAAGCGATAAGCCTTCGGTTCGTCCTGACCAACGAAGCCTTGGCCGAGTACGACGAGGCGATCGACCATTACGCCGCCCGATCCGCCGACCGGGGCGTCGAGTTCGTCCTGAAGGTGCACCAAGTTTTTCGCCGCCTCAGCGCCCACCCCCTGTGCCACGCCGCCACCCACCTGAACCCATTTTCGCCCGCGAAAAGATGCGAAGTTGAGCGGATTAGATGATTTGAGCGCTGACCGAAAACAGTGGGGGCGTGCCGGCCACAAGCCCGCACGCCCCCGCTTCTCTCCACCTAATCCCTATTCTCAGCCCCTACCCCTGCCTTACGCCACCTTGTACTTCCCCGGCACCGGCGCCGGCGTCACCGCGATCTCCGACTTCTCGCTCAGGTGCTCGGGCATCGTCGAGGTCTTCGCGTTCAGCACCTGCTCCCACGTCACCGACTGCCCACTATAGGCGGCCGTGCGGCCGAGGATCGCCGTCATCGTCGATTCGGCCACGGCTTTCAACTCGTTGAGCGGCGTGCCGGACTTGATCGACTTGATGAGGTCAACGTGCTCCTGCACGTAGGGCAGGTCGCCCTGCTTGTCGTAGACCTTCTTCTTGCCGATGCGGTAGCTGCTCACCAGGCTGCGGCCTTTGGTGCCGACCACGGTTTCGGAGATGTCCGACGCGATGCCCGGCACGTGGGCGCAGGTGCTAGTGATCGTCACGTCGCCGGGGTAGGTGAACTCCATGGCGAAGTGGTCCCAAATCTGGCCGACTTCC
>CAXTPM010000005.1:24397-25050 GCA_964245865.1 uncultured Fimbriiglobus sp.
CGGTTGGCGAACGCCCGCCCCCCCAGGCCGGTGGCCCGCACGGGATGCGAACCCAGTGCCCAGTTCATCACGTCGAGGTTATGCACGTGCTGCTCGACCACGTGGTCGCCGCACAGCCACAGGAAGTGGTACCAGTTGTTGATCTGGTAGCTGAGGTCGGTGTCGCCCGACTTGCGCGGGTGGAACCAGATTCCCTGGTCGTTCCAGGCGCAGCGCCCACCGACGATCTCACCGATCTCGCCGTCGTGGATGCGCTTGATGGTGTCGATGTAGCCCTGCTGGTGCCGGCGCTGGGTGCCGGCGACGATGGCGAGGTTCTTCGACTTCGCCTTCTCAGCGAGTTCGAGCACCTTCTTGATGCCGGGGCCGTCCACCGCGACGGGCTTCTCGCAGAAAATGTGCTTGCCCGCGTCGATCGCGGCCTCGAGGTGGTACGGGCGGAAGCCGGGGGGCGTGGCGAGGATTACGAGGTCCACGCCGGCGTTGATGACATTTTTGTAGGCGTCCAAGCCGCCGTAGACGTGCTCGCCGGGCTGCACGCGGTCGCCGTACTGCTTGGCCAGGTTCTTGGCGGTGTTCTGCGCGCGGTCGAGGAAGAAGTCGCCGAGCGCCACCACCTTGACGGACTTGTCGGACTCGAGCGAGTCCTTCGC
>CAXTPM010000006.1:0-1125 GCA_964245865.1 uncultured Fimbriiglobus sp.
GCGGACGTTCGACGAGCGGGAGCACCGCGAGGGCGTCCGCCAGGTTTTGGCGACCGGCGGTCACTCGCTCGAGTCGGTGATCGCCGAGATTGAGGCCCGGATGCGCGAGTCGTGAGTGGGGGCGGGGGTGGGCCGCAACTCTACGAGGTCAGCGTGTCGGACTGGGCGCGCGACCGACTCCTGGAACTGGCCGAGGTGGCGAGTCGGCGCGGGGACGGCGACGCATACCTGACGGCCCTCCGCGAGTTCTACCGGCTCCTGAAACTCTACCCGCAGTTCGGCGACCCGCTCACGGACCTGTCCCAAGACGAAGGGCAAGTCCGGCTGGGGACCGTACCCCCGCTGGCGATGCGGTACGGGGTACTGGAGGCGCGCCGACTCGTCGTCGTCGCGGCGCGGCCGGTGCTGCTGCCGAGGCCGCGCCGGGGCGCTTAACGCCGCCGGAGTGACCGATGGCCCGCAGTCGGCGGTGTTCGACCAGGCCGAGAACCGCCTGCACGCGCAGAAGGCGGCACTCGAGTGGCTGCCGGGGGCGGGGGAGTAGGAATCGACGATATCATGGCGAGCACCCCGGAGAACTCGCATGCCCCTGCGCGACCACTTCAGTGACCCCCCCGTCGTCCCCGCGTCGTGGGAGGAACTCCACGCCGGCTGGGCGGGCGTCATGGCCTTCCGGCTCAACGCGATCCTGCCGTCCGAGTACCGCAGCGGGCTGAAAGTCCACCTCGGTAGTCCCGTCGAGATCGATGTCGGGGCGTTTGAACTGGACGACTCCGACGGGACCGACCCCGGCGCCGACGGGGCGCTCGCCTGGCAGGCCGAATCGCCGGCGCTCTTGCTGGAGACCGACGAACTGACCCCGCCCGAGTACGAGGTGCGGGTGTACGAGGCGCGGTACGACCGGCGGCTCGTCGCGGCGGTGGAACTCGTCAGCCCCCGTAACAAGGACCGGCCAGACTCCCGCGCGGCGTTCGTCTCTAAGTGCCACGCCCTGCTCGCGCAAGGCGTGTGCGTGGTGATCGTGGACCCCGTGACCGAGCGCTCGGCCAACCTGTACGCGGAGCTAGCCCGGCGACTCGGCGGCTCGACGCCCGCGACTGCCGGCGCCGGCATCTACGCCGTCTC
>CAXTPM010000006.1:1135-12407 GCA_964245865.1 uncultured Fimbriiglobus sp.
CCGGCCGACCCCGGCCGCTACCGCGTCGAGGCGTGGGAGCACGCGCTCTCCGTTGGCGCCCCGCTGCCGACCCTGCCGCTGTGGATCAGCGACACGCAGTACGTGGCGCTGGAACTCGAGCGCACCTACGAAGAGACGTGCCGGGGGCTACGCATCGCCTGAGCGCGGCGGTGTTCCCGTTACGCCCCCCGTCACGACGCCCGCGAACTCTTGCGCCACTGGCACCGTATTCTCCGAGACCGGCCCCCGAACCCGAGCCGCCCCATGCCCCGCCCCCACGGCCGCGCCGCCGCCCAAGCCCGCCCGTTCTCGTTCCACCGGCACTTCACCGGCAATGCCCCCGGCTCGGTCTTGGTGAAGGCCGGCCGCACGACGGTGCTGTGTACTTGCTGCGTCGAGCCGAGTGTGCCCGAGTTCCTGCTCGGCAAGGGCAAAGGCTGGCTCACCGCCGAGTACGGCATGCTGCCGGGGAGCACCGGGAGCCGCAAGGCGCGCGACAAGGGCGGCAAGGTGGACGGCCGCTCGGTCGAAATCCAGCGCCTCATCGGCCGCAGTCTGCGGGCGGTCGTGGACCTCTCCCAGTTGGGCGAGCGGACGCTGTGGATCGACTGCGACGTGCTGGAGGCCGACGGCGGCACGCGCACCGCGGCGATCTCCGGCGCGTTCGTGGCCCTCGTTGATGCGCTCGTCGCCACCGCCCCCCGCCACGGCTTCGACCCCGGCCGCGTGCTCACCGACAGCGTGGCCGCGACGAGCGTGGGCGTCGTCGGCGGCGAAATCAGACTCGACCTCGAGTACACCGAGGACCGCGACGCCGACGTGGACTTGAACCTCGTCGCCACCGGCTCGGGGCGCCTCATCGAAGTGCAGGGTGCGGGCGAGGAGGCGACCTTTACCAGAGCGCAACTCAACGAACTACTCGACCTCGGCGAAGCCGGCGTGCGCGCCATCACCGCCGCCCAGCGCGCCGCACTCGGCGCGGATTGGCCGCTGGGGTGAGAGGCGGCTAGTCCCCCCCGACCGAGCGTCCCAGCCCCAGTACCGGCACGGCCAGCCGCGTCTCGGGGGCGGGGTTGCGGCCGAGCTTGCGGTAGACTTCGAGGCGCACCGGCGCGAACTCCTCGTGGTTGGTGTCGAGGCGGAACGCCGCCGCGAGGGGGAAGCGCTCGGGGTGGCGCTTGAGCAGCGAATACAGCCGTCGTGACGCGGGGTTGTCTTGACCGAACATGATGGGCGACTCGACGACAATAAACTCCGGGTCGGCGGCGTGCAGCCGCTCGAGTACCTCGGCGTCGGACTTCGCCCACTCGACGTAGCCGCCGTGCGGGTCGCTCATCACCGCGTACAACAGCTTGTCGGCCCGCAGCACTTTGAGAGTGCGCGCGGGGTCGGCGAGGCGGACCTGGTAGATGAACCCGCCGGTGAGGTTGCCGTCGAACAGGACCGGGCGGTTCGCGGTTCGGTTCGCCAGCACGTAGCGCGCGGGGAGGGCGTAGCCGCGCATGAAGTCGCCGCCGTCCCACACCGCCTGCCAGCCGGTGGCGAACACCAGACCGAACGCGGCGAGCGTGCCGAGGCGCGGGTCGCGGCCCCACACCCACCGGGCGCCCGCGGCGCCCAGCCCGGCGAGCGCGGGCACCCAGTAGACCGCGTGGCGCGACTCGGGTTCGGCGAGCGGCACGAACGCCAGGAACGTCGCGCCTACCAGCGCGAGTAGCGGCCGCAGCCGCCGCGCGGCCCGCCCGGTGGCTGTCGCCGAACATGCCCCCACGAGCGCCGCGAGCACCGCGAAGCGTCCGGCCTGGCGCGGCGTGTAGGCCGGGTAGATCAGCGCGTTCTCGGGGGCGAGGAACCCCGTAGCGTGGACCGCCGTCCCCGCCGTCGCGGCCGTGGCGATCCCCGCCTTGTATTGGGTGAGTGTCAGCAGGTAGTACGGCCCGCACAGGCACACCGCCAGTGCCACGCCGAGGAGTACCGGCCGGTCGCCCAGGCGGCGCCAGTTGCCGCCGGGTGCGAGGCGCAGCGCGAAGTACGGCAGCAGCACCACGGCGTCGAACCGCGTCAGTGCCGCCGCCGCGGCGAGTAGCCCCGTCAGGATCGCCAGCCGCGCGCGCCGGGTGCGCAGGTAGCCCTCGAAGCGGTTGATTGTCGCCAGCACCAGCGTGAGCGTGGGTAATTCCAGCAGCACGAAGCGGCTGAGTTCCACGACCAGGGGGGCGCAGCACAACAGAGCCAGCGCGAGTGTGGCCCACGCGCGGCCCCCCAGGGTGCGGCGGTAGAGCGCGTAGGCCTCGGCCGCGCCCCAGAGCGCGAACGCCCACAGCGTGCATTTGGCCACCCAGAACTCGGGGCCGAAGACGCTCATGGCCGCGCCCTCGGCCAGGTAAAACAGCGGGGGCCACACTAATAGACCAAGCGCCGGGGCGTGCTCGTAGTAACGCCCGGCGTACCGCGCGGGGTGCGACAGCGATTCGGGCAGGTCGAACAGCGCGTCTCGCATGAACACGCCGGTGAAGACGTGCCGCGTCTCGTCGCCGTTCTTCCACGGCTCGCCGCTGCCGCCCAGCGCGAGTTGCGCGAGCGCCGCGAGCGCGAGCACCGCGAGTGCCGGCCAGTCCCGCCTCACGGCGAGGCCCGCCGCACACTCAGGGGCCGGGCGAGCGCGGCGTCGGCGTGGCCCCCCATCGGCCCGGCGTCGTAGCGGCGGACTAGCTCCGCGAGCACCAGCCGCGAGAACGCGACCTTGGGCGCGGAGTCGCGGCGCATTCCCGGAAAGAACGCGAGCCGATCCGTGTCGTCGCGGCCGAGGAAATCCAAGGGGTGCAGCAGGAACGACGGCTCAACTTTGGCGGCGTCCCAGAGCGCGAGCGTCAGGCGGAAGTACGCCCACGCTAAGCGCCGGCTGAAGCCGTCGAGGTAGAGCAGGTAGCTCAGATGCACCGGCGCCCGGAGGAGTGCCATCGTGGAGACGGGCAGTTCCAAGAGCGGCCCGGCGGCGGTGTCCCAGCGGTAGGGCGTCAGGGGCCGCAGGCCGTCGGCGAGGGTGCCGAACAGCTTGCCGCGCTTCGCCCGGTCCTCGGCACTCAGGTTGCGAGACTGGGCGAAGTAGTACAGCCGGGCGAGGGGGCCGAGGAACGTCGGGAACGTGCTGGCGTCGTAGCGGTAGCCGCGCGCCGCCAAGAGCGTTAACAGTTGGGGGCTGAAACTGAAGCCGGGGCCGCGGAACCCCGTGGGGCGCACGCCCGTGGCCGACTCAATGGCCGCTTCCGCGCCAATGATTTCCTCGACTAGCTCCGCGTCGGTGTATCGGTCGAGCCACGGCTCGTGCCGCGTCGAGTGGTTGCCGACCTCGTGGCCGCGCGCGGGGATCGCGCGCAGGGTCTGGGCGTGGGCGGGGTTCTCGGCGTCGCGGCCGACCACGAACCAGGTGATCTTCAGGTCGAGCGTGTCGAGCAGGTCGAGCACGCGCGGGACCACGACACTCAGGTACGACGGCGCAGTCTCCCAGCCGGGGTCGCCGTGGGTCTTGAGGTACGTCCACTGGTCGTCGAGGTCGAGCGAGACGCTGCACCGGCGCTTCACGGCGACACCGCCATCGCGTGCGCCGGCGCGGCCAACAATCGGGGGAGCACGCGGCCGACGAGTGCGAGCGTCTCGTTGACGTTGAGCGTGCCGTTGACGATCTGCGCCGATGTCGCCACCGACAGCCCCGGAATGCTCGTCTCGACCGGCGGGGCAATGGCCGAGTAGTTGAGCGTCGGCACCGCGAACACGTGCTTCACGCGCGACACCCGGAACGCCAGCACGTCGCCTTCACTAATGTGAGGGTGCATGCGCGCGAGTCCCGCCAGGAATCGGGCGCGCACCGAGTCGTCGTCCTCGGCGAAGATCGGGTCGGCGGGGTCGGCGTACTTCGGCAGGTACACCAGCGTGTGCCCGCCGAACTCCGAGGGCGGGACGAGCGCGGTCATCTCGATCACGGCCGTGAACGGCAGCCCCGCGTCGGTGATGTTGGTCACGTAGAACCCCGCCAGCGGCTTCTTGAGCAGTACCGACGCGCAGACGATCCCCTGGTAGCGCACCGCGTTCAGCCGCGCGTGCTCGTCCCCGGTCAACCCCGGCACTAGTTTCGAGATCGCCGGCGTCGGCACCGTCAGCACGGCCGAGTCGTACCCGCTCGCGTCGCCGGACGCGGTGACGACGCGCACGCCGCCGCCCTCGGCCACCTCAACGCGCGTCACGGGGGTGCCGGGCCGCAGCTCGGCGCCGAGATCGGCCAGCACCGCGACGAGCCGGTCGAACACGCGCCCGTAGCCGCCGCGCACGTGGCCGAACTCCTCGCGCTTCAGCCCCGCGTCGCGCGCGCTGTTCATGCGCTTGATCGTGGCCCAGATGAATGCCGCGCTGGTGTCGCGGTAGCCCTCGCCGAGTTTGGAGCGCAAGAGCGGCAGCCAGATTTTCTCGAACACGCGCCGCCCCGAGAGGCGCGTGAGCCAGTCGGCGACGGGGATGCCTTCGAGCTTGCGCCACGACTTGAGGCGCGAGGCGTAGGCGATGGTCGCGGCGAGGCGGACTTTGCCCATGGGGCCGAGCGGCTTGAAGCGCGCGAACTCGTAGCTGTTCGACATCGAGTGGTGCTTGCCGCCCGTGTAGAACCCCGTGCGCGTCTGCGCCCCCACGAACTCGCCGCCGAGGCCGAGTTCGGTCAGCCACGCCTGGGTGTGGAGGTCGGAGCGCAGCGCCACGTGGTAGTGCCGGTCGAAGCGCACGGGGCCGAGACTCCACGCGCTGGCGAGGCCACCGAAGTCGGGCGCGGCCTCGTACACGGCGACGCGCCGCCCGGCGAGACTCAGCCGGCGCGCGAGTTCCAGGCCCAGGACGCCGCCGCCGACGATGGCGCAAGTGCAACCGGGCGTACTCATTTCGGCTTCCGGCGGATGCTGGTCGGCTCGGTGACTTCGCCGTCGATCCGGGCGTACTCCCGGCCGCACGCCTCGCACCGGAGCTGAGCGTCGGGCAGTTTCGCCCCCCTGGCGAGCGGCTTGTGTCTGGCGAGCAGTTGCCCGCAGCGGCAGACGCTGCCGACCGCGACGGCCGCGTGGCCCATCGCCAGCGCGAAGTCGGGGACCGACTTCGTGACCAGCGAACCCATGCCGACCATCGCAAACCGCCCGACGGTCAGGCCGTTGCCGATAGTGGCGTTGGCGCCGATGGTGGCCCCCTCCCTCACGAGGGTGGGCCGGGTATCGCCGGTCGGGTCGGAGGTGTTCAGCTTCAGCAAGTCCGGCGTGGCGGCGCGGGGGAAGCGGTCGTTGGTGAACACCACCCCCGCGCTAATCATCACCCCGTCCTCGATGGTCACGGCCGTGCAAATGCTGGCCATGCTGTTGATCTTGCAGCGGCTGCCGATCCGCACGCCATACGAAATCACCGACTTCTCGCCGACGATGCAGTCCTCGCCGATCGTGGTGTCGTGGCGGATGTGCACGTGGTCCCACACGGCGGTGCGGGCGCCGATCTCGACGCCGGCCTCGACGCGCGCGGTCGGGTGGACACTTGCCGTGAGGTGGACGAGCGGGGCGGCGATCAGCGGCGACAGCACGCGGTGGGTGGCGGTGTCGCCGTCGGCGGCGGTGGGCGGGGCGACTCGTTTGGCGGGCAAGGGCGGACTCTCGGGGGGCGTGTCGAGGGTACGGAACGGGGGGCGGGTCAGGCGCGGCCGACCGAGGTGTAGATCATTTCGACGGCCTCCACCGAGGCGACCGCGTCCTCGGGCGTGACCCGCGGCGCGGCCTCCTTGCGACTCGCCGCGACGAAGTTCGTCAGTTGCGCGGCGAACGCGGCGTGCTTGTCGTAGCCGGAGCCGATGATTGTCCAAGTGGAGTCGGCGTGGCGCTTGAAGCGCGACTGCTTCCAGCCGAGTTCGAGTTGCCCGATGCTCCCGACGAGGCTGAAGTACCAGGAGCAGTCGCGGTGGTAGCTCCAGGCGAGTTCGACCGAGCACGGCAGTCCCGACTCGGCGAGGGCGACAACGCGGGCGCTGTCTTCCACGCCGAGTTCTGCGGAGTCGGCGGTGTGAACCGAGTCGGGCGTCACGAGCCGGCCGACGAAGGCGCGCAGGAGGTCGAAGGCGTGCGGGCCGTTGTCCGCGAGCACGCCGCCGCCGGATACCTGCCTGTCGGCGTTCCACCGACCGCGCATGTCGGCCCGGCCGGTGAATACCACGTCGGCGATCAGCAACTCGCCGAGGGCGCCGTCGATCACGAGCCGCTTGGCCGCCTTGAAATCAGTGGTGTGCCGGAACTTCGCGGCCATTGTCACCAGCACGCCGGCCGACTCCGCCGCGGCCAACATGCGGTCGGCACTCTCCGCGCAGAGCGCGAACGGCTTCTCGACTAGCACCGCAATTCCCGCCGTCGCTAGCGCAACGGTCGCAGACTCGTGGCCGTCCGGCGGCGTCGCCACAATCGCCCCGTCAATCTTTGCGCCGCTCGCTAGCATCTCCCCAACACTGCCGAACACCGCCGCCCCCGCCGGCGCCGCCAGCCTCGCGGCCGCGTCCCGGCGCACATCGACAACGGCGACTAGCTTCGCCCCTGCCACATCGACCGCCGCGGCGTGGGCCTGGGCGATGGCCCCCGCCCCGACGATGGCGAGGCGGAACGGCCCGCTCATCGCGCGCCCCCGCTTAACTTCACAGCGGCGGCGCGGATCGCGGCGGCGAGGTGCGCCACGTGCTCGTCGGTGTAGCGCTCGTTCACCGGCACCACCAGCACGCGCTCCAGGTAGCTGTACGTCCCCGCGAACCGCGCCGGGCTGTAGTCCACCGCGCTTGGTTGGGCCAGCGTCCACGGCCAGCGGCTCGCGCCGAACGTCTTCTGGTTGCGGATCACCGCGCAGTCGAACGCGGGCTTCTGGATGTACCGCGGCGCCGTGGCGATCTTCGACAACTGCAACTCGGCCGCGAGCGCCTGCGGCCCGCCGGGGATCACCGCTAGATCGACCAGGATTGGGAACTTCCAGTAGACCTGCGTCGAACCCGCGAGCGGCTTCGGCACCACTAGTCCCGGCGCCCCTTCGAGCAACTGAGTCAGCTTCGCCCCGACGCGCCGGCGGCTGCTCACGATGTCGGGCAGCTTCGCCAGTTGGGCCACGCAGCACGCGGCCTGGAGTTCGCTGAAGCGGTAGTTGAGCGCCAGGAAGGTGTGGTCGGGGTTCGGGTCGCCGTAGCCCCAGGCCTTGTTCACGTACTGGTACACGAGGCGCGCGTGGGCCGCGTCGGGGGTGAGCACGAAGCCGCCCTCGCCAGCGGTGATGTGCTTGCCCTGCTGGAGACTGAAGCAGCCGAACGCGCTGGTTGTCCCCACGGGGTGGCCGGCGTGCGTGGCCAGGTACGCTTGCGCGCAGTCCTCGATGACGGGCAGTTTGTACTCGGCCGCGACGGCGTGGATGCCGGTCAGGTCCGCCGGGCTGCCGAACAGGTGGGTGACGATGACCGCGCGGGTGCGGGGCGTGATCCTCGCGGCGACGGACTCGGCGGTGACGCTGCCGCGGTCGCGGTCCACGTCGGCGAACACCGGCACGCAGCCCTGGTACAAGATCGGCGTGACCGCGCCCATGTCGGTGATCGCGGTGGTAATCACCTCGTCGCCGGGTTCGAGGTCGAGCGCAGCCAATGCGGCGTGGATGGCCGCACTCCCGGAGCTACACGCGGTGACGTTGGGCACGCCGAACAGCCCGGCCAGACCCGCCTCGAAGCGCTTGCCGAAGCGGCCCTTGGTGACGGTGAGCGTGCCCGAGGCCAGGCTCTCGGCGACGAGGGCCAGTTCCTCGCCGCCCAGCGTGCGGCCGGTGGCGTCCTGGTCACTGGGGAGCGCGAGGCTGACGGCGTCCGGCGGGGCGGGGCGGTACGGGGCGTTCACGGGCGCGGTCTTTCTGGAAAGTGGGCCGGGGCGGGGCGCGGGCGCCTAGCGCGGCGGGGCGGGGGCGGGGAGGACCAGCTTGCGGACATCCGAGGCCGACGGGCCGGCCGACTCCCCGGCCGCGCGGAACAGTACCGGCTTCTCGTCGGTGTGCGGCGTGTGCGAGCGCACCACGCTCCGCAGCACCAAGTCGCGCGGCGCGCGAGACCAGCGCGCCCGCAGTCTCATGCGCGCTAGGCGGCTCATTAGCCCGAGGTGGCCGAGCACGGTGCGCGCGGTCTTCATCTTCGAGCGCCCGAGCATCCGCACTTCCAGGGTCGCCGGGTGCTCGACGATGCGCCCGCCGATCAGGTCGAGCTTCGCCACGAGTTCCGCGACCCCGAGGAAGCCGCCGTGGGCGAGGTTGATGCCCGCCACGCTCGTGCGGCGGTAGGCGCGGAAGCAACTGGTGTAGGTGTACAATTGGTGCCCGATGATCCGGCGGTACATCCACGCCGCGCCCTTCGACAAGCCAAGCCTCCAGCGCGGGACGTTGCGCACCGTCCCCTCGGGGTGGTACGGCGACGCGGTCACCATGTCCACGCCGGGCACCAGCCGGGCGAGCAGTTTAGGAAGCCCGAGGGGGTCGTAGGTGCAGTCGCAGTCCATCGACGCGACGAACTCGGTGTCGGCGCGGCGCAGGCCCGTCATGATCGCCGCCGCCACGCCCAGGTTCTGCGGGTGCCGCACCAGGGTGACGTGCGGGGCGCCGCGGAACGTGGCCTCCAGCACCGGCCACGTCTCGTCGGTGCTGCCGTCCTCGACGATCAGGTACTTGACTTCGTACTCCTCGCTGAGAGCCTGCCGCACGCGCTCCAGCGTGTTGGCGAGGTAGCGCAGCGACTCGGCCTCGTTGTAGCACGGGACGATCACCGTCAGCGGCGTCGCCGGCTCGCGCCGCAACCCCCCGGTGCGGGCCGCGAGCGGCGGGCGCAGGAACGCGCCGGTGTCGGCCCCCGTCGGGGCGAACTCGGCCGACGGATCGGGTCGCGGGTCGGCGCCGGCGTCGAGGCCCAGGTAGTCCGCGACACTCGTGAACCGGCGCTCCGAGAGGAGCCGCGCGAGCCGGTCGGCCATCTTGTCGAGGTTGCGGTAGTGCCGGGCGTGCGTGAGGCGCGAGCCGATACTCAGCTTGGGCTGGTCGGGGTCGAGTTCCCAGACGTGGAAGTACGCCACCAGCGGCGAGTTCTCGGCCCGCTCCCACTTCGCCACCATCCGCCGCGTCACCCACCACGGCAACTGGCGCAGGTAGTTCCCCCCCGCCACCGGCACCGGCACGCCGAACGCGCGCCCCACCGACACCGGCACCACGGTGAGCACCCGGTCCCGCCACTGGTGGCTGTGCACGTGCCGGCGGAACTTCTGCTCGGCGAACGCGCTCCCGGTGGGCGCCAGACTACTGTCGTAGGCGAAGCCGCATTCGGCGAGGGTGTCGAGCGCCCAGAGGTCGCGCGGGGCGAACCAGCCGTCGGCCAGGCGGTAGCCGAGCACCTCCCGGCCGGTCACGTCCTCGACCACCGACTTGGCCATCCGGCAGTCGTCGCGGAACTGGTCGGGGGTGAGTTGCCGAATACTGCGGTGGTAGTAGCCCTTGGTGGCCACCTCGTGCCCGGCGCCTGCGACCGCGCGGATCAACTCGGGGTAGCGCTTCGCCACCCAGCCGAGCACAAAAAACGTCGCCTTCGCGCCGTGCTGCTCCAGCAGTGCGAGCGTCGAGAGGGTGGTCTGCTCGACGCGGGACTCGAAGCGGTACCACTGGTCGCGCCGGACGAAGCGGTTGAACGCCCCGACCTGGAAGTAGTCTTCGAGGCCGATGGTCAGGACGTGCGGGCCGGCGCCACTCGCGTGCGGGCGGTTGGGGGCGATCACTTGGCGCCCCCACTTTTCGAGGAGGCCCGGCGGGCGTGTACAATCACCATCGGGGGCTACTCGCTGTTCGACTGGGGCGTGCCGGCCGTGGCGTGGGTCGTCTGGCGGTCTTCGGTGACTATAGAGTGAGTTTAACGACTGGCCGGAGAGTTTCACCGCGAAGCGCCCGAAAATCTAACCCGTCGGCGAAAACTTCCGCCTCGGCATTAACCGATCTTCACACCTTCCGCAGAACCTCGCCCATGCGCCTACTCCCCGTCGCGCTCGGAACTTTCCTCGCCCTCGCCGCTTTCGTGAAGCCCGGCCGGGCCGACGACTTCAAGCCGGTGGACTTCAACCGCGACATCCGGCCGATCCTGTTCGGCAAGTGCGCCGCGTGCCACGGCCCCGACGAGGCGGCGCGCAAGGGCAAGCTCCGCCTCGACACCCCCGAGGACGCCGCCGAGGCGCTTTCGCCCGGCAAGCTCGAGCAGAGCGAAGTCGTCCGCCGCATCGTCTCCGCCGAACCCGACGAGGTGATGCCGCCGCCGAAGACCGGCAAGCCGCTCTCCGACGCCGAGATCGACCTGATGAAGCGCTGGGTGGCGACGGGCGCGAAGTACCAGAAGCACTGGGCCTACGAGCCGCCGGCTCGCGCGCCGCTCCCCGCCGTGAGCGAGCCGAAGTGGGGCCGCAACGCCGTCGATGCGTTCATTCTCGCCAAGCTCGACGCGGCCAAGCTGAAGCCGCAGCCCGAGGCCGACCGGCGCACGCTCGCCCGCCGCCTGAGCCTCGACCTCACGGGACTGCCGCCCGCCCCCGAGGCGGTGCGCGCATTCGTCGCCGACGACACGCCCGGCGTCTACGACCGCTACGTCGATGCGCTCCTCGCCTCGCCCCACTACGGCGAGCACTGGGGCCGCATGTGGCTTGATCTGGCGCGCTACGCCGACAGCGCGGGGTACGCCGACGACCCCGCGCGCAGCATCTGGCCGTACCGCGACTGGGTGATCCAGTCGTTCAACCGCAACCAGCCGTTCGACGAGTTCACCCGCGACCAACTCGCCGGCGACCTGCTGCCGGGGGCGACCGACGCCCAACGCATTGCGACCGCGTTCCACCGCAACACCCTCACCAACAACGAGGGCGGCACCTCGGATGAAGAGTTCCGCAGCGTCGCGGTGGTGGACCGCGTCAACACCACCCTGAGTGTGTGGATGGGCACGAGTATCGGCTGCGCGCAATGCCACACGCACAAGTACGACCCGCTGACGCAGACCGAATACTTCCAGGTTTACGCGATGCTGAACCAGACCGCCGACGCCGACCGCTCCGACGAGGCGCCGACGCTGGCCATCGACGACAACTTCGGCAAGTGGTGGCGCCGGGCACTCCTCCAGAAGCGCCTCGACGCCACGCCCACCAAGGAGCGAGGCCCGCTGCAGGCCGCGCTCGACAAGTTG